>NZ_JBSFWU010000011.1:0-101947 GCF_053594995.1 Streptomyces sp. NPDC002536 | reverse complement strand
CTTCGCCCCGGACCCCTGGGGTGGTGCGTCGGCTGCGGGCCGGTGGGGGCTGGTCGCGCAGTTCCCCGCGCCCCTGACGGGGCGCCCCGCACTTCGCCGGGCCCGCCACGGCATATCCCTGGGACGTGCACGTACCATGCCCGCTGTGGATCTCAACGCCGTGCGCACCGTCGTCGCCGTAGCGGACGCAGGACAGTTCCGGGAGGCGGCCGCCGACCTGTCGATCACTCAGCAGGCCGTCTCCAAGCGCATCGCCGCGCTGGAGAAGGAACTCGGTGTGCAGCTGTTCACCCGCTCCGCGCGCGGAGCCCGGCTCACCATCGACGGGCAGGCGTTCCTGCCGCACGCCCGCGAGCTCCTGAAGGCCGAGGAACGGGCCACCGCCTCGGTGCGGCCCGGGCGCCGCGCGTTGCGTGTCGACGTCATCGGGCGGCGGCTCGCGCCGGCGGGACTGCTGCGTGCCTTCCACCGTGCGCATCCCAGGACCGAACTCGACGTGGTGACCCTGTTCGACGCCGATGCGGCCGTCGCCGCCGTCCTGTCCGGCACGATCGACGCGTCCTTCCGCGCGGTCACCATGCCCGGGCGGCAGCTTCCCGACGGCATCGTGGCCGCCCGGGTCTTCGACGAGCCCCTCCAGCTTCTCACCGGCCCGGCCCACGAGTTCGCCGCCGCCCGAGCGGTCACCCCCGAGCAGCTCGCCGGGCTCAGGATCTGGATGCCCGGCATCATCGCCGGTACCGAGTGGGCCGCCTACTACGCCGAACTCGCCGATGCATTCGGGCTCACCATCGACACGATCGGCCCCAACTTCGGCACCGAGCCGCTCCTCGACGCGGTCGCCGACTCCGCGACGCTGGCGACCATCGTCGGCGAGGACACCCGCCTCGCCTGGCCCGTCGGCCACGACCTGCGGCGCATCGCCCTGCACCACCCGACACCGGTCTACCCGCACTCGCTGATCTGGCGGGAGGACAACCCGCACCCCGCCCTCACCGAACTCCGCACCCATCTCGCCTCCGTACGGCCCGACCACCACGGCGTCGAGACCTGGGTGCCGAAGTGGGCGCAGTGATCACTACGACCCGATGGGAGCCTTGTGACCGACGACCTCTTCCTCGACCGCGTCGCCGACACACTCGCCGCCCTCCCCGCCGTGCACGCCGTCACCCTCGGCGGCTCGCGTGCCCAGTGGACCGAAACCCCTGACAGCGACTGGGACATGGCCGTGTACTACCGAGGCGGCTTCGACCCGGCCGACCTGCGCGCCGTCGGCTGGGACGGCGAGGTGTCCGAGATCGGCGGCTGGGGCGGAGGCGTCTTCAACGGGGGAGCCTGGCTCACGATCGACGGCCGGCAGGTCGACGTCCACTACCGCGACCTCGACGTCGTCGAACACGAACTCGGCGAGGCCCGGCAGGGCCGCTTCCACTGGGAGCCGCTGATGTTCCACCTCGCGGGCATCCCCAGCTACTTGGTGGTCGCCGAACTCGCCGTCAACCGGGTGCTGCGCGGCACGCTGCCCCGCCCCGGCTATCCGGATGCGCTGCGCGCAGCGGCCCCGCCGGTGTGGCGGGGCCGGGCGGCCGTGACGCTCCAGTACGCCGAGGCCGCATACGTCCGGCGCAGTCAGGTCACGGAGGTGGCGGGCGCGCTGGCCACTGCCGCCCTGCAGACGGCGCATGCGGTGCTGGCGGCGCGCGGCGAGTGGGTCACCAACGAGAAGCGGCTGCTGGACAGGGCGGATCTGCGCGGTGTCGACGCGATCGTGGCCGGCCTGCGGCCGGAGCCGGAGACTCTCGGGCAAGCTCTCGCCGCGGCACAGGAGTTGTTCCGATCCGCCGTCTGAGCCGGGCTCCGGCGCCGGTCAACGGGAGTCCGGCACCAGGCCGTCCGCCGCCAGCCCGGCGAACACCGCTTCGCCCAGCGCGTGGACGGCAGACTGCGGCCGGACCATCACCGTGAACTCCTTGATCCGGCCGTCGTCGGCGAAGTGCAGCAGGTCGACGCCGTGGATCTGCTTGCCGCCCACGGTGGCGCGGAAGAGCAGGACCGCCGACGGGGACGCCGTGCCGTCGGCGCAGGTCTCCGCAGTGCCGGCGTACTGCCCTGCGTAGCGGAAGTCCTCGAAGGTGCGCAGGAGGACCCGGAAGAGCCCCAGCACCATCGGCCTGCCCTCGAACGGCGTGAACTTCACGGGGCTGTAGAAGCGGATGTCCTCGGTGAACAGGCCCTCCAGGGCCGCGAGGTCGCGATGCTCGACGGCGGCGCGGAAGCGGTCTGCGGTGGTCATGGCGCACCCCTCTGCATAGTCATGGATGTGACTAGTCATGTTTATGAGTAGCATGAAGAGGGTGTCCGGCAACAGGGGACAACAGGGGAGCGGACCCGGAAGGGGAGGAGGCGATCCGATGGCACTGCGGCACGCCGTTCTGGCGGCGCTGCTCGACGGGGAGCTGAGCGGCTACGAGTTGGCCAAGGCGTTCGACCTCGGCGTGGCGAACTTCTGGTACGCCCAGCCGCAACAGCTCTATGCCGAGCTCACCCGGCTGGAGAAGGACGGGCTCGTCGCGGGCCGCGAGGTGGTCCAGGAGACCCGGCCCACCAAGCGCCTGTTCCACGTCACCGACGCCGGTCTGGCGGAACTGGAAGGCTTCGCGGCCGCGTCCGCCAAGCCGTCGTTCATCCGTGACGACCTGCTCGTCAAGGTCCGCGCCGTCGACCACGTCGACGCGGCCGCCCTGATCGCGCAGCTCGCCGAGCGGGCCGCCTTCGCCCAGGCCAGGATCGACCTGTTCGGAAAGCTGCTGCGCAGCATGCGGGGCGACTGCACCGAGGAGGCGTTCCTGCGCCACGGCGACCGCATCGGCCCGTACCTGACCTGCCTGCGCGGCCTCGCCTTCGAGCAGGGCAACCGCGACTGGTGCGAGCGCACGATCACGGTCCTGAGGGAGAGGCAGGCAGCACATGTCCGGCACTGAGCACCTCCGGTACGCGCGGTACGTCGCCCTGGGCGACAGTCAGACCGAAGGGCTGGGCGACGGCGACGACACCACGGGCCTGCGCGGCTTCGCCGACCGCCTCGCCGAGCACCTTGCGCGCCACAACCCCGGCCTCCGCTACGCCAACCTGGCCGTACGAGGCCGCATCGCCGAAGAGGTCCACGCCCAGCAGCTCGCCCCGGCCCTGGCCCTGCGCCCCGATCTGGCCACCGTCGTCGCCGGGTTCAACGACCTGCTCAGACCCCGGTTCGACGCCGACGAGCCGGCCGGTCACCTGGAGGCGATGTTCGCGGCACTCACCGCCCAGGGGGCCCGCGTCGCCACCCTCACCTTCCCCGACCCGGCACGCATCGCCCCGCTGGCCCGTCCCCTCGGCCCTCGCGTCACGGCCCTCAACCACCGCATCCGCGAGGCGGCGCGCCGTCACGGCGTCACCGTCGCGGAGGCCGCCCGCCACCCCGTCGTCACCGACGCCCGCCTGTGGAGCCCCGACCGGCTGCACGCCAGTCCGCTCGGCCACCAGCGGATCGCCGCCGCCCTCGCCCATGCCCTCGGGCTCCCCGGCACCGACGACTCGTGGACGCACCCGCTGCCCCCTCCGGCGCACCCCGTCCCCACCAGGTGGCACGCCGCCACGGCCGAACTGCGCTGGGCCGCCTCGTTCCTCGCCCCCTGGCTCGTCCGCCGGCTCCGCGGCCACTCGTCCGGTGACGGCCGTATCGCCAAACGACCGCAACTGCTCCCGGTTCTTGACGCGACGTGACAGACAAGCGGAAGCTGGAAGAAGGGAGAAACCTGGACAAGCAATTCACTTCGCCTCTATGGGGCATGTGCACCAGGACACGCGTATGACGGGTAAGCACGAAGTAGCGCAAGCGGTTCACGAGATCCTGACCGGCCCTTTGGAGATCACCCCTGAATCCGTCCGGCCCGGGACGCGGCTGCCGGACCTGGGGCTGGATTCGCTGGCCTATGTCGAACTCGCGGTACTGCTCTCGTCCGCCTTCGGCGTCGAGATCGCCGACGAGGAGCTGCGGGACGTCACCGTGGAGGAGCTGACCGAACTCGTCGAGCAGCGAAGAGCAACGGCATGACGCCGCTGCAGGACCAGCGGTCCGTGGCCCGCATCGAGGCACTCGGGTGCCACGTGCCGTCCACGGTCGTCACCACCCGGGACCTGCTGGCCGAACGCCCGCTGCTGGGCGCCCTGGTGGAGGGGGCGACCGGAGTGCGTGCCCGCCGGACGGGCGGGGACTCCTATGACATGGCGGTGCGTGCTGTCGCCGACTGCTTTTCCCGTTCCCGGTACACCGCAGCCGATCTGGACCTGGTCGTCTGCTGTTCCATCACCCGCACCAAGGAGAAGCGGCTGTATTTCGAGCCGAGCTTCGCGTCGATGATCGCCCACGAGTTCGGCGCCGGTGAGGCGTTGTGTTTCGACGTCTCCAATGCCTGTGCGGGGGTGATGACCGGGATCCTCCTCGTGGACCGGATGATCCGGCGGGGGCTTGCGCGCTGTGGCCTGGTCCTCGGTGCCGAACAGGCCACGCTGGTCAGCACCACGGCAGTGCGCGAGATCGTGAATGCCCGGGACCCGCAGACGGCTTCGCTGACGCTCGGGGATTCGGCCGTCGCGGTGCTCGTCGACCGGGCCGTCGACGAAAGGGACCGGATCCACGACGTCCGGCTGCTGACCGCTGCCCGCTTCGCCCTCGCGTGTCTGGTCATGCCCAGCGACAAGAGCCAGGGCCTGGCGATGTACACCGACACCCGGAGCCAGCAGAGCGAGCCGGCCATGGAGGTCTGGCCGACATTTCTTGCCGAGCACGTCCCGTCGTTCCAGGCGGAGCAATTCGACGTGATCATTCATCACCAGGTGTCGGCCCGCGTGGTCGAGCAGCTGAATGCGGTCGGTGCCCGCATACTCAGGACGCCGATGCCCCGCTCTCCCACCGTCCTGGAAACGTACGGCAACACCGCGACGACGTCGCATTTCCTCGTGCTGCACGAGCAGTTGGCCCGTCACCGCATCGCACCCGGCAGCAAGCTGCTGCTCGTGCCCAACGCCTCCGGGCTCGTCACGGGCTTCATGTCCGTCACCGTGACGTCCCCGAGCACGGCTCCGGTCCGGTGAGATGGGGGTCGTCATCGCGGCAACCGGCATCAGCCAGGACCGGCCCGGCGGAATCCTCGACCATGAGGTCCGGGCCGCACGCAATTGCCTCCGGACGGCAGGCCTCGCGGGAGATTCCGTCGACGTCATCGTCCATCTCGGGATCTACCGGGACCACAACCTCGTCGAACCGGCCGTCGCGGTGCTCGTCCAGAACCGGCTGGGCATTCATCTGGACCACCGGGCCGGTTCCCGGCCGGTGTTCGCCTTCGATCTCCTCAACGGCGCCTGCGGCTTTCTCACGGCCGTCCATCTCGCCCGAGGACTTCTCACCGGAGCCGAGGACCGCCTGCTCGTCGTGGCCGGTGACGGCCACCCCGCGCAGCGGCCGCACCGCGCATTTCCCTATCGCGCCGTCGGTACGGCAGCACTTCTCGGGCACGACGACGCCCCGGGGACCGGTTTCGGCCCGGTACGGTTCCGCGCCGAACACGGCCCGGCAGCCGTCGGTTTCCTCGACCTCACCACGATGGGAACCGGCGGCCGTTCGGACATCACCGTGCGGCGCACCGCCCCCGACATCCGGCTCGTCGATCGCGCCGCGGATTTCGTACGCGCCCACCTGGCCGCCGACGGACTCGCCCCTTCGGCAGCCGTGCTGGTGAGCAACGAGCCTTTCGACGGATTCGCCGGGCTCCTGGCCACGCGCGTCGGAATTCCGCACGGCGGACGTGCCGGCACCGGGGGAGAGGGAATGCTGCACAGCGGCGCTCTGCTGCGCGGCCATCACCGCATGGTGCACGACCGGCCGCCCGCCGTCCTGTTCGTGGCCGTCGATCCGGGCGCCTCTCTGGGATGCGCCACGTACCGGCAGGGAATCACGGCACGCGGATGATCTGTCCCGCGTAACTCATGCCCGCCCCGAATCCGATCAGCATGACCAGGTCGCCGGAGCGCGCCCGGCCCTGGGCCAGCAGCCGGTGCAGTGCCAGGGGCACCGAAGCCGACGACGCGTTTCCCGTGGTGCGCACGTCGTCGGCCACCGCGACATGGCCGGGAACCGCCAGCAGTTGGCCGACCGTCCGGATCAGCCGGAGATTCGCCTGATGCGGCACCAGGGCAGCAATGTCCGTCCACGTGAGGCCGCAGCGGGCCAGCAGCTGTTGCGCGGTCCCGGCGAGGGCCTCGATCGCCCACCGGGCGACCGCCGGACCGTCCATGGACACGACCGGTCTCGACCGTGCCGAAAAGGACGTCGGCCGCGTGCCGAGGATGCCGGCGCACGAGCCGTCCGAACCGAGTACGGCGGGCGAGACACCGGCCTCGCCGGAGACGGCCAGCACGGCGGCCCCGGCCCCGTCCGCGAAGAGCGGAGCGGTGGTCCGGTCCATGGCGTCGACGATGTCGTGGATCCGGTCGGATCCCACGACCAGGGCCGTGCGCACCGCCGCGGACGCGATCATCGCCCGGGCCGTCTCCACGCCGTAACACCATCCCGCACAGGCGGCGTTGACGTCGAATGCGGCGATCCGCCGCATGCCCAGATCGTGGGACACCGAAGGGGCGAGCGGCGGAACGAGATAAGGATTGGTGGACGTCGCCAGAATCAGCAGCTCCACGTCGTCCGGCGCAATCCGCGCCGCCGCCATGGCCGCGCGAGCAGCGTGCACCGCCATCATCCGTACGGTTTCGCCGTCGTCCGCCCAGCCGCGCTCGGTCACTCCCGTCCGTCCGACGATCCAGTCGGTGTCCACGCCCAGCCAGGCGGCCATGGCGGCCGAAGTGACCACCCCGCGCGGGCGGTAGACCCCCAGGCCGGTGACGCCGACCGGATGGCCGGGCCCGCACGGCAGACGGGTCACCCCTGCTCCATCGCGGCACGGCATTCCTCCAGCAGCCTGTGCAGTGTGGACAGCCGCTCCGCCGGGGAACCCTGCTG
This sequence comes from Streptomyces sp. NPDC002536, assembly GCF_053594995.1. NCBI lineage: Bacteria > Bacillati > Actinomycetota > Actinomycetes > Kitasatosporales > Streptomycetaceae > Streptomyces > Streptomyces sp. NPDC002536. The sequence goes on along the minus strand of NZ_JBSFWU010000011.1, from coordinate 94,893 downwards.
CCCGGCAGCGGACCATTCGGCGGTCAGGGCCTGCAGTTCCGCCAGGCACAGATGGACGTCGTGCCGGGAGAGAACGAGGGAGTCCTGCCGTGGCACCTCCGCAAGCTGCTGGAGCAGGACCGCCGCATTCCAGTAGTCGCGTTCCCGGCACACCCGGCCGTCGTCGGCGAATACGAAGACGGCGCTTCCCCGGACCGAGAACTGCCCTCCCACGGCGCCCGTCGGCAGCCCGGGCAGCGGATGCTCGACCGTGCCGCTCATCGTCCACTCCGCAGTGCCGAGCTGCTCGACCGCGTGGGCACTGTGCAGTTCGACGCAGAAGTCGGGGACGCTCTCCAGCCAGGCCTGTCCCCAGCGCAGAAACTCGGATTTGCCGTGGCAGACCGTCCCCGATCCGAAATCGGTGTACTCCAGGTCCTCGGTGTAACAGGACACAAGGCGTTCGAGGTCGTGGTCGTTGAGAGCCGCGCTGATGGTCTCGTGGACACGGAGACGGCCGGCATGTCCGAAGGTTGTGGTCACCGACATGGCTGCGGGTCCTTTCCCGAGGCGTGCCGAACGGGATCAAGAGGCGAAGTGCAGGTGCAGCGATTCGGGCCCGCAGATTCCCAGCCCTCTGCGCCACGGCGGCTCACCGGACACCGACGGCGGGCCGAGCCGGCTCGTCAACGCGACCAGGGCCTCCCTCAGTTCGGTGCGTGCGGTGGCGGCGCCGAGGCAGAAATGCGGTCCTGTGCCGAACACCAGGGGTGCCGCCCGGCGCGGGACCGTGATGTCGAATACCTCCGGGGCGTGGAAGGTGCGGCGGTCGCGGTGTGCCGACTTCACGCACATGGCGACGAAGGATCCGGCGGGAATGTGCATGCCCTTGTAGTCCACGTCCTGCCGTGCAGAGCGGTAGGCGGCCGTCACCGCGGGACACCACCGCAGGATCTCTTCGACGGCCTGCGGCGCCAGTTCGGGGTGTTCCCGGAGCACGCGCCACTGTCCGGGGTGCGCGGCGAAGGCGACCATGGACTGTCCGAGCTGGTGGCTGGTGGTGTCGTGCGCGGCGAAGATGATCGAGACGATGAGGTTGCGCAGTTCCTCCGGACCGATCGGCGTCTCGTGGTCCTGCGCACGGATCAGATGGGAGACGAGATCGTCGCCCGGATCCCGTTCCCGGGTGCGGACCAGTCCGTCGACGTACGCGAACAGGCCGCGGACGGCGGCCTCCAGTCGCGGCAGGTATTCCGGATACTGGACCAGCGCGTACACCAGACCGATGTCGGTGCTCCAGCGGTGGAACGCACCGTAGTCCTCGGCGGGAATGCCGAGAAGCCGGCTCATGACCCGGACCGGCAGCGGATCGGCGAACACCTCGATGAAATCCGGGAGTTCTGCCGATGCGAGTTCGCTGGTCAACGACGCAGTGGTCTCGCGGATGAAGGGCAGGAGACCATTGACGACGGCCGGTGTGAACGCCCGGTTCACCAGCCGCCGGAGCCGTGCGTGGTCCTGCCCGTGCTGGTGGAGGATGAGGGGCACGAACCAGTCGTGGACCGGGCCCGAGGTGATTCCCACCAGTTCCAGGTACGCCCTGCCGTCCTGGACCAGCCGCGGATCGCGCATCAGGTCCTGCATCTCGGCGTACCCGAGAACGGCGAGCCCCAACGGGGTCCGCATGCACCAGTTCCCGTCCATGACGGCGGTCACTTCGCCGGAGGCGAGGTCGAATCCGGGAACGGTGATGTCCACAAAGGGGAGATCGGCCATGCCTGACATGTTCCGGCCTTCCGCTGCGTACGGACGTCAGTCGGGAGCGGGAAGGAATTACTTCGAAACGCTAACGGGTCGGGCGGAGCGCCAGCAAGGGCGGGGGAAGGAAATTCTGTCCGACGGGATTTGGTGTTTTCGTATGCCCATCATTGTGCTCATCGTTGTGCCCGTCATTGTGCCCGTGCGGGCCGGTCGCCCCGGCCCGACCGGCCGAACAGATCGTGCCGGTCGGGCGTTGCATCATGCGGGACGGGGCTGCGCAGGATCCGCCGTCACACCGAGCGCTGGTACGCGCGGAAGGTCCGGGTGGACAGCCACACCGCGATCGTCGCGGCCAGCAGCAGCGCCCCGCCGCGGCCGAGCACCAGGCCCCAGTCCGGGTCGGCGGACATCGCCGAACGGCCCGCCACCAGGGTCCAGTCGAGCGGATTGAAGTCCGCTATGTGCCGCATCCAGGACGGCATCAGCGCGGGCTTCATGAACGCCGAGGAGAGGAAGGTCATCGGGAGCAGCAGGAAGGTGTTGATCCCGATGATCGACTCCCGCTGGCGCACCAGCATGCCCAGGGCGTTGGAGGCTGCGCCCACACAGGTGCCCAGCAGCACCGAGGCCACCACCAGGACCGCGAGACCGCCCACGCCACCGGGATACGTCGCCCCGCCCGCCTTGCCGAGCAGCACGATGAGCACCGACTGGACGGTGGTGCTCACCCCCTGCTGGACCACGTTGGCGTTCATCAGCGCACTGCGGCTGACCGGAGTGGTCAGAAAGCGGTTGAGCGTGCCGCGCTCGATCTCCTCCAGCGTGCCCATGCCCGCCCACATGGCGCCGGACAGGGCGCTCATCGCGACCACTCCGGGCACCAGGTAGTCGAGGTAGTTGCCGCCGCCGAAGCCGGGCAGCTCCACCACCTTGCGGAACAGCGCCCCGAAGAGGAACAGCCAGATCACCGGCTGGACGAGGGTGATGAGCAGGAAGGCGGGCTGCCGGAGCATCGGGGTCAGCTGGCGCCCGGTCATGTACCAGGTCTGGCGCAGGGTCTCGGTCACCGGGCACCTCCGGCGAGCGCCGGGGCGGCGTCCGCATCGGCGAACCGGCGGCCCGCGTGACGCAGGTAGACGTCGTCCAGGGACGGGCGGGCCACGGTGACCGTGGCGACGCGGGCGCCCTCGCGCTGGAGCACGGCCAGCACGGCGGGCACCGCGGCGCCCCCGTCGTCGGCCCGGGCGCTCAGCAGCCGGCCCTCCAGCGTCACCTCGCGCACTCCTGCGAACTCGCCGACGGCCGTGGCCAGCAGGCGTGCGTCCACCTCGCCCGGTGTCTCGCGCAGCTCCACCTGCACGGCGTCGCCGCGCAGTTCGGCCTTGAGCCGGTCCGGGTCTCCGGTGGCGACGACCCGGCCGCGGTCGACGATGGCAATGTGGTCGGCGAGGTGGTCGGCCTCCTCCAGGTAGTGCGTGGTGAGCACGACCGTCAGGCCTTCGTCACCGGCCAGCCGGCCGATCTCCTGCCACATGGCGGTGCGGGCCTCGGGGTCGAGGCCGGTGGTCGGCTCGTCGAGGAACAGCACCTCGGGGCGGTGCACCAGGCCGAGCGCCACGTCCAGGCGGCGCTGCATGCCGCCCGAGTAGCTCTTCGCCGGGCGGCCGGCGGCGTCGGCCAGCGCGAAGCGGGCCAGCAGGTCGTCCACGCGGGAGGCCAGTCCGGCCCCGCGCAGACCGTACAGCCGTCCCTGCAGCAGCAGGTTCTCCCGGCCGGTGGCCACCGGGTCGGCCCCGGAGCGCTGGGCCACCACCCCGATCGCGCGCCGCACCCGGTCCGGGTGGCGCAGCACGTCGTGACCGGCCACGGTGGCGGTGCCGGAGTCGGGCCGGGCCAGGGTGGTGAGGATCTTGACGGTGGTGGACTTGCCGGCGCCGTTGGGGCCCAGCAGCCCGAAGACGGTGCCGGGCCGCACCGTGAGGCCGAGCCCGGCGAGGGCGGTGACGCCGCCGGGGTAGGTCTTGGTCAGTTCGCGCGCCTCGACGGCGTGCGGGGATGTGCTCATGACTGAGCGTCCTCCGTGTGTCGGTGTTCGATGCGTACCGAACCGATCTACGGAAGGGGACCGGGCTATTCTGGGTGTGCCGCACCTCGGGCGCCCGGCCTGCCTCGCGCAGGTCCGTTCGGGGCTGAGGACCCCGGCGGGGCTGTTGGCGCAGCGCCGCCGGGGTTCGTTCGCCGGTTTGTCAGGTCCGGTCCTGGTCCAGGTGCTCCTCCAGTCGCTGCAACTCCTCGGGCACGCCGCCCGTCCTGCCCATCTCGCGCCACTGGGCGACGCCCTCGAACGAGCCCTGCTCCAGCTCCGCGTGGAACTCCCGCACCCAGGCCGTCTCGGCCCGGATCCTGTGGAGCTGGTACTCGGCCTCGATCAGCACCAGCCGGGGCAGCAGCCCCGACCACTTCTCCAACTCGCCCTGGATACCGGCCGCCTGCTCCTCCAGCGCGGCCAGCCGCTGCCCGAGCAGCGCGATCGCCTCGTCGGCGGGAAGCGCGGGGAGCAGGGAGAGCGCGGACTCGAAGAGCGGGAACTCCTTGGCCGGGACCGCCACCAGCTCGGCCAGCCAGTCGTGCAGCTCCTCCCGTCCGGCGGGGGTGAGCCGGTAGAGCGTGCGCTCGGGCCGGTTCCCCTGCCGCTCGACGTCCGAGGTCTCGACGAAGCCGTGCTTCTCCAGGTTCCGGACGACGGTGTACAGCGAGCCGTAGTTGATCTTGATGCTGTGGTGCTTGCCGCGGTGCCGGAGCACACGTCCGACGTCATACGGATGCCGGGGCCGCTCCTGCAGCGTGACCAGGACGGCCAGCGCCAGAGGATTGCTGAGCTTGCGCCGCTTCGGCATGGTCCCTGCCCCCGCTTCGATCCCCCGCTTCCGTATATCCGCGGCCGACTATATCGCGACTATCGCGACTGCGCCAGACCGCGATGTATCGCGTTCCGTGGGCTGTTGTGTGCGGCCCCTGTCCTCGGGACCCGTGACGGCGGCCGGTCCACGCTCCCGCTCGAGTGCCGCGGCCGTGTGCGCGGCGTCGATCCTCTGCGCATCGCTGTGCATCCAGCTCTCGGCCGCCCTCGCCAAAGGGCTGTTCGGCGCCGTCGGTACCATCGGGACGAGCGGACTGCGCATGGCGGTCGCCGCGCTGGTCCTGCTGGTGCTCACACGGCCGGCACTGCGCGGCCGGACGCGGCGGCAGTGGGCCGGGATCGTCCTGTACGGCGTGGCGATGGCGGCGATGAACGTGCTGTTCTACAACGCTGTCGCCCGTCTCCCGCTCGGGGTCGCGGTGACGCTGGAGTTCCTCGGGCCGTTCTCCGTGGCCCTCTTCGGTACGCGCACCCGGTGGGAGGCCGTCTTCCCGCTGGCGGCGCTGGCCGGGGTGGCGCTGATCGGCGCCCCGGCTGGCGGTGCGACCGGCGCGGGCCTGGTCTGGGGGCTCGGCGCGGCCGTCGCCTTCGGCAGCTACACGCTGCTCGTCGGACACGTGGGGCGCGCCTCGTCCGGCTTCTCCGGTCTGGCGCTGTCGGTCGCCGTCGGGGCGCTGCTGCTGGCGCCGTTCTCGGTGGCGGCCGCGCCACGGGTGCCGGGTCCCGGCGGCTGGCTCGCGGTCGCCGCGTCCGGGACCGTGGGCGTGGCAGTCGCGTTCGGCCTCACCTGTATCGCAACGCGGTTGGCCCCTCCCCGTGTGACGGGGACGCTGCTGGCCGCGGATCCGGCGATGGGCGCGCTGGTCGGTGCGCTGGTTCTGGGGGAGCGCCCAACAGCCCCGGCCGGGCTGGGAATTGCGCTGGTCATGGTGTCGGGAGCCGCGGTCGCATGGCGTGCGGGGGCGGCACGGTAGGCCGTCGGCCGACAGGCGTCACCGCTCATGCCGTTCACGGTGTTGGATCCCGCACCACGCCCGCGACGACCGTGGCCACGACCTTGCGGACGGCTTCGGCCTCCGGCGGGCCGCTCTTGCGGTCGGCGAACAGCAGGTGCCCGGCGCCGATCAGGGTGGGGGAGAGGGCGTCCACGTCGGCGTCGGCCGCGATACGGCCCAGTCGGCGCTCGGCGGTCAGGTACGCGGCGATCATGGCTGTGGCCTCGGTGAGGACCGGAATGCCCGCGGGTCTGCTCCGGCGCAGCCGGGCGCGCAGGTCGTCGCGGAAGGTGATCAGCGCGACGATCGCCACGGCGACCGACGAGCCGAACAGATCCGTCAGCGCGCCGGTGAGGTTGCCGGTGACGGTGCCGGTTCCGGCGGATGCGCACAGGACGGTGGCCCGGTCCTCGATCCGGGTGATGCGGTCCAGGACGAACTCGGTGAGAAAGGCGTCGAAGTCGGCGAAGTGCCGGTGCAGGACGCCCTTGGCGCAGCCCGCCTCCGTCGTGACCGCCCGGCTGGTCAGCGCGTTCGGACCGTCCCGGAACAGGATGCGCTCGGCGGCGGCGAACAACTGCTCCCGCGCGTCGCGCAGGGCCACTCCTGTCGGCATGTCGCCTGTCCCTCCCGCCCGTTGGGCTCCACCCGTTGACGAGTGGGCGCGCGCCCACCATAGTGGGCGCATGCCCACTGTACGGCCTCCAGGGAATGAACCCCATCAACACCGGGAGATGGCCGAGTCGTTCGGCACGGACGCCGAACGCTACGACCGCGCCCGGCCCCGCTACCCCGAAGCCCTGATCGAGCGGATCGCCTCTGCCGGCCCCGGCCCCGGCCCCGGCCCCGGGCCCGACGTCCTCGACGTCGGCTCCGGTACGGGCATCGTCACCCGGCAGTTCCAGGCGGCCGGGTGCAGGGTGCTCGGCATCGACCCCGACGCACGCATGGCCGGCCTGGCGCGGCAGTTCGGCGGAGAGGTCGAGGTGGCGAGGTTCGAGGAGTGGGACCCGGCCGGCCGGGACTTCGACGCGGTCGTCGCAGGCCAGGCCTGGCACTGGGTCGACCCGGTCGCAGGAGCGGCCAAGGCCGCCCGGGTGCTGCGCCCCGGCGGCCTGCTGGCCCCCTTCTGGAACGTGTTCCGATTCCCGCCCGACGTCGCGGAAGCCGTCGCCGAGGTCTGTCAACGGGCGCTCCCCGACGCGCCGTTCGACTTCCGGGCCATGATGAACGGATCCGCGGACGTGTACCGGACGGCCTTCGCCAAGGTGGCCGACGGGATGCGGGAGTCAGGAGAATTCCGTGAACCGGAACACTGGGAATTCGACTGGGAGTTCTTCTACACCCGGGACGCATGGCTGGACCTGATGCCCACCACGGGTGCCTTCACCCGGCTCCCGCCGGACCGCATGGGGAAAATGCTGGAGGGCGTCGGGACCGTCATCGACGCGATGGGCGGCGGCTTCACGATGCGCTACACGACGATGGCCGTCACCGCGGTACGGGCGGGTGCTGCGTGATCCGGTGCAGCGCGCGGCGATAGCGGACTTCGGGCACGGACACGCCGTCGTAGTCGTCGGATTGCACGGCACCGTCCGAGGCGTAACCGGCCCGCTCGTAGAAGGGACGTGCCATGACGTTGTCCCGGAGAACCCACAACAGCATGCTGTCCAGGCCCTGGTCGCCGGCGCGGGCGTGCACGGCGCCGAGCAGCGTACGGCCGATCCCGGATCCCGTGAGGGAGGGGCGAACGTACAGCGCGTAGAGCTCGCCCGCGGCCGGCCCCCGGCCCTCGGTGTCGCGGCCGGGACCGAGGCAGGCCCACCCCACGACGTCGCCGTGGCCGTCGACCGCCACGAGGTCGGTCATCCGCCCCCGGGAACCGGGGAATTGCCGTCGGCGCAGTGCGGCGTCTGCCTCGACGGTCATACCGTCCAGATAGGACTGCGGAATCATGCTGGCGTAGGCGGCTTTCCAGCCGGATACGCGTACGGCCGAGACGGCTGGAATGTCGGTCTCCGTCATCGTGCGCACGGACCACATTTGCCCACCTCCTAGGGTGTATCCGGCGGATCCTTGCGCCCCGTCAGGGGCGCGGGGAACTGCGCGACAAGCCACGACGCGCCCGCAGATGACGTGCCGTGCTTCCGCCCGGGCCCCGGGGCGGTGTGTCGACTGCGGGCCGTCGGTGGCTGATCGCGCAGTTCCCCGCGCCCCTGACGGGGCGCTGCATGATCCGCCGGACAGGCCCTAGCCTTCCGGATAGAAGACGAACAGCGTGCAGCCCGTCGTCGTCTGCGGGACGTGCGAGGAACCCGCGGGGGCGTGGATGAAGGAGCCGGCGGGGTAGTCCCGTACGCCGTCGTTGAAGACGCCCGAGACCACGAAGACCTCCTCGGGGCCCGGCTCGTGGACGTCGATTCCCTGCCAGCACGTCTGCGGGTCCATTTCCAGCACTTGGGCCTTCGCACCGTTGTCCCCGCTCCACAACGGGCGTACGCGGATGCCCGGGAAGATCTCGCGCACCGGAGCGTCCTGTGCGGCGAACCACACATAGCCGGGCATGTTCTGTTCTGCCGTCACGTCTGTCGTCATGGGGCCAGCCTGGCGGGTGATCGCCGGCCCGCCCAGTGTCAGGAATGACATCATGCGGTACTTTCCCGCCATGCATCGCGTCGTGGCCCTCGTCCGTTCTCCGCAGTCGACCTTCGAGCTCGCCTGCGCGGCCCAGGTGTTCGGGATCGAACGGCACGGACTGCCCGCGCGGTACACGTTCGGCGTGTGCACCGAGCACCCCGGCCCCGTCACGACGCTCGCCGGGTACGACATGCTCGTGACCGACGGCCTGGACGCGCTCGGCCGGGCCGACACGGTGGTCGTCCCGGGCTGGCTGCCCGTCCGGGAACCGCCCTCGCCCGCGGTCGTCCGGGCGTTGCGCCGCGCACACTCCCGTGGAGCGCGGGTGGTCAGCATCTGCTCCGGTGCCTTCGCGCTGGCACACGCCGGTCTGCTGGACGGGCGGCGGGCGACCGCCCACTGGGCGCAAGTCGGCGAACTGGCCGAGCGGTTCCCCGCCGTCCGGGTCGACCCGGACGTGCTGTACGTGGACCACGGCGACGTGGCCACCAGTGCGGGCGCCGGCGCCGGCATCGACCTGTGCCTGCACCTGGTCCGCTCCGACCAGGGCGCCGGGTACGCCGCGCACGTCGCACGGACCATGGTCATGCCGCCCCACCGCGAAGGCGGACAGCTGCAGTACGCGGCGCCGGCGCATCCCGTGCAGATCGACGGATCGCTCGCCCCGCTGCTGCAATGGGTCACCGGCAGACTCGACGAGCCGGTGACCGTCGAGGACCTGGCCGCGCGCACGGGCGTCTCGGCACGCACACTGACCCGGCGCTTCATCGACCAGCTCGGCACCAGCCCCGGACAGTGGCTGCTCGCGCAACGGGTCGTGGCGGCACGCGAGTTGCTGGAGTCGACCGACCTCCCCCTGGAGACCGTCGCCCGCCGCGTCGGCCTCTCCTCGGCCACCAACCTCCGCAGACGCTTCCTGGGTGCCCTGGGGACGACGCCGGGCGCGTACCGCCGGGCGTTCCGGGCCGGGCCGGGGCGAGGCGGGCGTTGAAGCGGTTCTCGTACGCTGTACGATAACAGCTCGTGCTTGGATGGAAGCAGAGGAAGGGAGGGGTCGCCGTGGCACGTGCAGGCTCACCCGGGCGCAAGGCCGGAGTGGACCCGGAGCTGCTCTGGGCGCAGGCCGAACGGCCGCGCCGGGGAAGGCCGCCGGCCCACAGCCGCGCGACGATCACCGCCGAAGCGGTCGCCATCGCCGACGCGGAAGGGCTCGCCGCGGTCACCATGCGCGCGGTCGCGGCCCGGCTCGGGGCCGGGACGATGTCCCTCTACAGCTACGTCCCCAACAAGGAGACGCTGCTGGAGCTCATGATCGACCAAGTGAGCGGCGAGCACCGGCTGCCGGCCGAGCCCTCCGGGGACTGGCGTGCCGACCTGCGGCAGGTCGCCCAGGAGCAGCGCGCCATGATGCGGCGCCACCCCTGGCTGCCCGCCGCGCTGACCGCTCGGCAGACCCTCGGCCCGAACACCCTCGCCGTCGTGGAGTACACGCTCGCGGCGCTCGCCCCGACCGGTGCGGACGCCAAGGCCCGGCTGGAGACCTTCAGTCTGGTCACCGGATTCGTCGTCAGCTGTGTGTCGTACGAGCTCGGCCAGGAGCAGGCGAGCGAAACCGCGGGCCGTACGTCCGGCGAACTGCGCGACGCGCAGGCCCGCTGGCTCCGGACCGTCACGGCCGACGGGAGCTATCCCCAGTTCGCCCAGGTGCTTGCCGCGCCCAGTGACCCGTCCCCGCAGGCGGTCTTCGACCGGCTCCTCGACCGGTTGATCAACGGGCTCACGGCGGAAGGGTGAGCGCCTGTCACGGCGCCCTGTAAGGGGCGCGGGGAACTGCGCGATCAGCCACCGACGGCTTGCAGCCGACGCACCATCCTGGGGGTCCGGGGCGCAGCCCCGGGACGTCGGCTGCGGGCCGTCTTGGGTTGCTCGCGCAGTTCCCCGCGCCCCTTACGGGGCGCACCCATACCCGGGGATCAGGCCAGCGGGGCCGGGTAGGTCGGGTACTCCACCCCGGAGATGTGCTGGACGACGCGGACGACCTGGCAGGAGTAGCCGAACTCGTTGTCGTACCAGAGATAGAGGATCGCGTTGTCGCCCTCGACCTTGGTGGCGCCGGCGTCGACGATCGAGGCGTGGCGCGAGCCGATGAAGTCGTTCGACACCGCGTCGGGGGCGGTGATGAAGTCGATCTGGCGCTTGAGCGGCGAGGTCAGCGACACGTTGCGGAGGTAGTCGAGGACCTCCTCGCGGGTGGTCTCGCGCGCCAGCTGCAGGTTGAGGATGGCGATCGAGACGTCCGGCACCGGGACGCGGATCGAGCTGCCGGTGATCTTCGCCTGGAGGTCGGGCAGCGCCTTGGCGACGGCGGAGGCGGCACCGGTCTCGGTGATGACCATGTTGAGCGGCGCCGAACGGCCGCGGCGGTCGGACTTGTGGTAGTTGTCCAGCAGGTTCTGGTCGTTGGTGAACGAGTGGACGGTCTCCACGTGACCGCGCAGGACACCGTACTCGTCGGCCATCGCCTTCAGCGGCGGGACGATCGCGTTGGTGGTGCAGGACGCGCAGGACAGGATCTGCTCGTCCGGCTTGATCATGTCGTGGTTGACGCCGTGGACGATGTTGGGGACGTCGCCCTTGCCCGGCGCGGTGAGGACCACCTTGTCGATGCCGGGGCGCAGGTGGTTCGACAGGCCCTCGCGGTCGCGCCACTTGCCGGTGTTGTCGATGAGGATGGCGTTCTTGATTCCGTACGCCGTGTAGTCGACCGACGACGGATCGTCGGCGTAGATCACCTTGATCTCGTTGCCGTTGGCGACGATCGTGCTGTTCGCCTCGTCGACGGTGATCGTGCCCTGGAACTGGCCGTGGATGGAGTCGCGCCGCAGCAGCGAGGCGCGCTTGACCAGATCCTCGGCGGCCCGGCCGCCGCCCCCGCGGACGACGATGGCGCGCAGCCGCAGGCCGTTGCCGGAGCCGGACTTCTCGATGAGCAGGCGGGCGACGAGGCGGCCGATGCGGCCGAACCCGTAGAGGACGACGTCGCGTCCCTCACGGCACTCGATCTTGTTGTCGCCCGTGGCCCCGGCGACGGCCCCGGCGGTGAACTCCTCTACCGACAGGCCGCGGTCGTCGGCCCGGTACGTCGCGGCGAGCATGCCGATGTCGATCTGCGAAGGACCGAGGTCGAGCGTGGTGAGAGCCTGCAGGAACGGCAGCGTCTCGGTGACCGAGAGTTCCTCGCCGGCGATCTGCCGGGCGAATCGGTGGGTCTTGAGGAGGCTGACCACCGACTTGTTCACCAGGGAGCGGCTGTGGAGGAGGACGGTGACGTCCCGCTCCCGGTGCAGCTTCCCGATGATCGGGATCATCGACTCCGCGATCTCCTCGCGGATCTTCCAGTTCGTGAACGAGTCGTCGTTGACAGTCACAGGCTTCTCTTTCGAGCTAGGTAGCGCTCACATGCTAACTCGCTCCTCTGTTCGTTCAAGGGGTGCACCCCTGGTCGGCGTTAGTTGTTGGTGTTTGTCCGTAAATGACCGGTTAGTCGCTATGGGCCCCGGACGCGGTGAGGAAGCGGCCCATCTCGCGTGCCACGGCCTCGGGCTCGTCCAGCATGGACAGCACGTAGGCACCCGGCACTTCGGCATAGCGCCCGGCAGGCAGCAACTCGGCCAGCCGGCGGCCGTGTTCGGCCGGCATCACGCGGTTGTCGGGCGACCACAGCACGAGCGCCTCTCCGGTGAACCGGCGCAGCGCCTCGGTGTTGCGGACGAGCTCCGGCTTGTCGAACGGATCGCGGCAGTAGGCGATCAGATCGCGCTGGATGCGGGGGTCGGCGATGATCGGCTCGGTCCAGCGGCGGACGAGATCGTCGGGCAGCGGGCGCCGCGCCATCAGGCCCAGCATGACCGGCAGCCGGCGCAGCCAGGCGATGCGCAATTGCCGGGCGGCGATCCGGAAGCCGCCCGGTATGCGCATGGCCAGACCCAGGGTCTTGCCGGGCAGGCCGGGCGGGAAATTGTCGAACGCCTCGCACGGCAGGATGATCGTGCGGGTGACACGCCGGTCCAGTCCGTGCGCGGTGAGGAACAGCGATCCGCCCCAGTCCGCGTGGACCAGGGTGACATCCGCCAGGTCGAGGGCGTCGAGGAAGTCGGAGACCAGACGGACCTGTCCGGGCAGGGTGAGGTCGACGCCGTCCTTCATCGGCCGGCGATGGGATCCCAGTGGCAGGACGGGACGCACATAGGTGAACTCCTTCGGCAGGAGCGGCAGTACGCGGTCCCACACCGTGTGGTCCATCAGCAGCCCGTGCAGCAGCACGACCGCGGGCCCCGATCCGGTCATGTCGTACTCGATGACTCCGGCGGGCAGTTCGACGTTCTGCACGACAGCCTCCCCTGGGAAAAGCCCTGGGGAAGGATTCTAGGGCCGAACATGCCGGGTGCGACTGTCCGTCAAGTCTCTTCCGACGCGGAGTTGCATCGTCCGATTGATGCACGGGGCTGTTGACGGGACCCCACCCGTGCTCCGAGGCTGTCCGCCGTCCCATCACAGGACTCGGAGAACCCCGAACTCGGGAGGACGCAATGCGAGCACGCATCACGGCAACAGTCATGGCTCTCGCGACCGGCGCCGCGCTCCTCGTCACGACACAGGCCAGCGCCCAGTCCGACAAGCCGGCCACGCCTGCGGGCTGGTGCCAGCGGCAGGGCGGCACACCCGGCGACTACCGCGCGTACTACGACAACCAGGCCCGGCTCACGGCACTGGGCACCGTCCGCGGACTGTGCCACTTCCGGGCGGAGGACGGCAGCCAGATCGTCATCCCGGCCGACACCCTGGACGCCGACAAGCCGACGCTCGCCGGCCTGGCCTACATCCGCAAACCCGCACTGCCCCACGTCACCGGAGGCGCCAACCCGGCCGCCGTGTACTGCGCCCACCTGGGCGGCACCTCGCAGTTCGGCATCGGCAAGCTCGAAGTGGGCGGCTGGATCAGGGAGGGCGACGCCGTCAGCCGCGACAACCTGCACAACATGTGCATGTTCGCGGACGGTTCGGCCATCGACGAATGGGGCCTCGCTTACCACACGATGGGGGTGGTCCGGGGCGCGGACCTGGAGCACAAGTTCCGGGCGCACATCCCGTCGGCCGAGGCCCAGGGGGCGTACAACCGGCTTTAGAAACAAGGCAGTCACCCACACCGGCGACATTCGCATTGGCCCGCCCACGCGCAGGGCAGGGAGAGAGGACGGTGACAACCGATCCGATCCGACACGACAGGCTTGCTGAGGTGGAGCAATGAAGACTGCCCGGTTGACGGTGGCGGCCCTGGCCGCGGTGCTGGCCCTGACCGCGACGCCCCTGGCGTCCGCGATGCCAGGGGGTGGGCACGCGAAGCCGAAGCACCTGGACCTCGGGAACAAGGACAACAGACAGTCCTTCACCGTGCACAAGGGCGAGGAGATCGACGTCCACCTCTCGGGGCAGCAGAACGAGAGCTCGACGTGGGCATGGAGCGCACCCACCGCCGCCGACGACAAGCTGCTCCACCGGGACGCAGCCAGGATGTTGCCGAACGGCGATGCCACCGCGGTCTTCCATGCCCGCGCCGACGGGACGACCACGCTCGACTCCCAGTTCCGCTGCAGGTCCCGCAATTCGGGTGAGGTCTGTTCCCATGCGGTCGTCCAGTGGCAGGTCACGGTGAAGGTCCGGAAGTAGCCGAAGGAGGGTCGAGTGTGCTCGCCGGCCGAACGGGGGGAAACCGGAAGCCGAGGCCGGGGGGCGGCCGGATGGCCGCCCCGGCCCGTGTCTTCGTACCGTCGACTCATGCCGATCACGCACCGCCGAGCCGTCCGCCGGGCCACAACCGCCTGCGCTGCCGCAGTTCTTGCCGTACTCGTCTCCGTTCCCGCAGAAGTCGGAGCGGCTGCCGGCGGACGGCCCGACGTACTGCAGCGGGACGCCGACGCCTTGCGCGCCACCGGCGTCACCGGAGTGTCCGCCAGACTCGCCACACCTCGCGGGGTCCGCACCGCCCGCAGCGGGGTCGCCGACCTCCGCACACGGCAGCCCGTACCGCAGAACGAGTACCTGAGGATCGGCAGCACCACCAAGACCTTCGTCGCGACCGTGATGCTCCAACTCGCCGGTGAGGGAAGGCTGTCCCTCGACGACTCCGTGGAGCGGTGGCTGCCGGGAGCGGTCCGCGGGCAGGGCAACGACGGCCGCCGCATCACCCTGCGCCAGCTCCTCCAGCACACCAGCGGGCTGCCCGACTACACCGGTGACGTCGTCCCCGACCTCAGCCCCGACGGCTACCGCAGGAACCGCGCGGCCACCTACACGCCCGAGCAGCGCGTCGCCTTCGCCATGAGGCACCGGCCCCTCTTCGCACCCGGGAAGGAGTGGAAGTACTCCAACACCAACTACATCCTCGCGGGCATGGTCATCAAGGCCGTCACCGGCCGTTCCTGGGAGGAGGAGGTACGGAGCCGGATCCTGCAGCCGCTGCGCCTCGACCGCACCGTCCTCCCGGGCAACGACCCGCTGCTGCGGGGCCCTCACGCCCGCAACTACCAGCAGTTCGCGCCGGCCGGGCCGATGACCGACACCACGATCGCGTACCGGCCCTTCGACGGGGACGCCGACGGCGCCGTGATCAGCACGGCGGCGGACGTCAACACCTTCTTCACCGCGCTCCTGCGCGGCAGGCTGCTCGCCCCCGCACAACTCGCCGACATGCAGCGGACCGTCGCCGTGCCCGACGGCCGTGACAACCCCCCGGGCAGCCGCTACGGCCTCGGACTCGAATGGACGCCCCTGTCCTGCGGCGGAGGCTACTGGGGACACAGCGGCAGCGGTTTCGGGTATCTCGTGTGGCCCGCGGCCACCGCGGGCGGACGGGCCGCGGTCACCGTCGCCGCACACAGCCGCCCCGCGGACGAGCGAACTGCCGAACGCCAACTCCGGGCCATGACCGGCATGGTCGACCACGCCCTGTGCACCGGCCGGCCGTGACGGGTACGCGTGCGGCCCTGCTCAGGCTGTCCCGAGCAGGGCCGCACGCGTACCCGTCGACCACGACTGCCTATGAGATCGCTACGACATCACCAGGTGTCGATGCCCATCGTCTTGGCCGCGCTGTGGATCGCGTCGTAGTGCGCAATCGACATGTCGGCCTTCTTGTCCTTCGCCGGGAGGTTCTTGTCGCCCGCGCGGAACTCGTCGCGCGCGGCGGCCAGCAGGCTCGTGCCGTAGCCCACCGGAACGTCGTCCTTGCCGTGGATGACGTGCGACTTGGCCGCCGTGTTGCTGCCCGCCTTGGTCAGAATGCTCCGGGCCTGGTTGTACGCGGCCGGCTTGATCGTCTTCGGGTTGGCCGCCACCGCGTGCGCACCGGCCACCGCGTGGGAGGTGCCGGCCGTGACCGCGGCGGAAGCGGGGGCGACGGCCGCGGCGACCGCTCCGGCCGCGAGCACTGCGACGAGACCGGTCCGGATGCTGGAATTCATGTGGTGCCCCTCAAGCTCGACTGCATTCCCTCGCCGCGAACGGGAGCGTGCCCGTTCGCGATCACCACCATGATGGGTGAGGACCAACTGCATCGGCCATAAGGTCCGTTGAATACCAGTTGTTCCCCTAGTCCTCGCGTTCTCGGAGGAACAGCCGGTCCAGGTGGTGATCGACGGCGGCGAGTGCCTCTCGGGGTTCGATCACGTTCAGTTCGAGCAGGGCGGTGAATCCCGTGAGGGCGAGGAGGAGGTGGGCCTCGGTCGCCGGGTCGCGGTCGGAGCCGATGCGCCCGTCGGCGATCGCCTGCCGGATCAACTGCTCGACGAGGAGCCGACCTTGGGCCATCCCGTCGCGCGCCCGCGCGTGGAAGTTCTCGTTGTGCAGCGCCTCCAGCACGAACGCGGCGCTCATCCGGCTGGTCGCGCGAGCGTCGGCATGCAGGGGGAGCATCTCCGTGAGCATCAGCCGGAGCACGTCGCGGGGGTGGGGCTCGTCGCCGAGTTCCCGGAGGCCCCGGCCGACGCGCAGCGAGGTCTGTTCGGACGCGAAGTCCATAGCGAAGGAGAGCATCGCCTCCCGCGAGGCGAAGTAGTGCTGCAACTGGCCGTGGGACATGCCCGCTTCCCGTGCAACCTCACGCACTGTCAGATGTGCGACGCCGCGCTGCTCCACGACCCGCCACAGCGCTCGGGCGATCGCTTCGCGGCGTTCGCGGTGGTCCACCTGTTTCGGCATCGTCGTCTCTCCGCCGTTTCTCCGTACCTCACGTTTTCATACGGTTGACATAATACATCTGGCCGATAACCCTGGAGGTCCTTGGGAGGTCCCTGCGGAGGAAGGAAGCCGACATGCCCGAACAGCCGACGGTGCGCACTGCCGAGGGAACGGTCGAAGGCCGATGGCGGCAGGGCCACGCCGTGTTCCGCGGCATTCCGTACGCCCAACCGCCGGTGGGAACACTCCGGTTCGCCGCCCCCGCCCCGCCCCGGCCCTGGGAAGGGACGCGGCAGGCGGTGGAGTTCGGACCCGCGGTCCCGCAGTCCGTGCCGCACTCCGGGCGGGCCCCCGCTACGTCGTCGCCCGGCACGGACTGGCTGACGCTCGACGTCTGCACCCCGGATCCGGGCGCGGCGGGGCTGCCGGTGCTGGTCTGGATCCACGGCGGCGCCTACGTCGCGGGCGGCTCCGCCGACCCGATGTACGATCCGGCCGCGCTTGCCGCGGCGGGGCTCGTCGTGGTGAGCATCAACTACCGCGTGGGCGCCGAGGGTTTCGCCCTCCTCGAAGGAGCCCCGGCCAACCGCGGATTCCTCGACCAGATCGCGGCGCTGCAGTGGGTGCAGCGGAACATAGCGGCCTTCGGGGGAGACCCCGGCCGGGTCACCGTGGCCGGACAGTCCGCCGGGGCGGGATCGATCGCCGCACTGCTGACAATGAAGGAGCAGCGCGGGCTGTTCCGACGGGCCATCACCCACTCGGTACCGGGCTGGCACTGCTCCCGCGCACTGGCCGGACAGGCCGCCGCCGCGCTGGCGGACCGGCTCGGCACCGTGCCCACCGCCGCAGCCCTCACCGACGTCGACCCCTGGCGCCTGGCCGAAGCGCTCACCTCGCTCAGCGCCGAACTCCCCGCCCACCGCGAGCGCTGGGGGCGGTTCTCCCAGGCCGGTATCGCCGTGTGCCCCGTCGTCGACGGCGACGTGCTCTCCGAGACACCGTGGTCCGCGCTGGACGGCGGCCGGGCGAGCGGAACCGAACTCCTCGTCGGCCACACCCGCGACGAGTTCCGGCTGTTCACCGTCATGACCGGGCGGCTGGGCCGGATCACCGACGAGGACGCCCGTACCGCCCTGGACCTGTTCGCCCCGTCCCCGTACGGCGCGCAGGCCTACCGCGCCGCCCACCCGCAGGCCACCCCGGAGGAGCTGTTCGAGTCGGTGTACGCCGATGCGTGCTTCCGGATGCCGTCACTGTTGCTGGCCGAGGCCAACGCCGCAGCCGGAGGCTCCTCGTTCCTGTTCGAGCTGCAACTGGCCTCCCCGGCCCTGGGAGGCATCCTGGGCGCCTGCCACAGCCTCGACGTCCCCCTGGTGTTCGGCACGCTGGACAGCCCCACCGGCAGGCAGCTGTGGGGTGACCGCCCCGCCCCCGAGGCGGTCGCGGTGTCGGACGAACTCCGGCAGGCGTGGGTGCGGTTCGCCACCATGGGCGACCCCGGCTGGGCCGTCTACGAGCCCGGCGGGCAGCTCACCCGCGTCCTGGACGCCGTGTCGCGGACCGCGCCTTACCCGGAACAGGCCTCCCGTCGGATCTGGGAGGGGCGTGCACCGGCGCCTTTCGATCTCGCCTAGCGCCCCGAAGGGGCGCGGGGAACTGCGCGATCAGCCACGACACGCCCGCAGATAGCGTGCTGTGCTCCGGGTGGCGCGTCGGCTGCAGGCCGTTGGTGGCTGGTCGCGCATTTCCCCGCGCCCCTTACGGGGCGCCCCGCCGCGCGGTGTCCAGTACGTGCGGCAGGCCGCGCCGCCACCGCTCGCGGTCCTCCGCCTTGGCCGCGGCGAACTCCGGGGCCTCGTACCCCTTGAACGTCCGTACCGCGGGCGCCTCCGAGGCTCCCGCCGCCACCAGCACCGCCGCGGCCGCCCGGCGCCCGGCCTCGTTCGCCGTCTCCATCGACGCGAAGTCGACGTTGCTGTACGTGCGGACGTAGTCCGCGGCGAGGAAGAGGTTCGGGACGGCCGTCGACGCGTCGGGGCGCAGCTCCCAGGAACCGGTGGTGTTGATCAGGTAGAGGTCGTCGTTGCGGGCCCCGCCCCCGGGGGCGTCGGTGATCGCCTCGTCCACGTACCAGGAGTGCAGCAGCGCGTCGTCCAGGCCACGTTGGCCTGTGCGTCCGAGATGCTCCTGCATCTGCGCCCACACCTCGCGGGCGATCTCGGCCCGGGAGCACTGCCGGGCGGGTCTGCCGTAGAGGATGCCCGGCGTCTCCCAGTCCGAGACGTCCACGGACAGCGACTCCCGCACCCGGCCGTCGCCCCAGGTGCGGGCGAACGGCGCGCGCCAGAGCTTGGACTGGCTGATCGACACCAGTTTCCACGGCGAGTCGACATGGACGATATGGCCCGCGATGACCGGTGCCGGGCGGCGGAGGAAGAACTGGACGCCGTTGCACCAGATCTGCTGGAGCCCGTCCATGGCCGCGAGCCGCGGATCCGCTGAGCGGAGCGCGCCGTTCCAGAGCCTGGTCGCGCGCTCGGAGGGGACCGCGGCGACGAACCAGTCCGCGTCGATGCGGTCCAACCCGCCCTGTGCGGTGCGGACATGGGCCGTTGCGATGCGGCCGTCGTGCAGTTCGAGGTGCTCGACGTGCTGCCCGAAGGCGAGGCGGACGCCGAGGCTGCGCAGATGGGCGACCCAGGGGTCGATCCAGGCCTCGCTGGTGGGGCCGTTGAAGATGCGGTCGGCCGGGCCGTCGCTGCCGCGCCCGGCGAGGTCGTCGACGATGGCCTCCAGGCCCTGGCCGGAGGTGCGGGCGCTGGCGGTCGGGGGTCTGAGGGCCTGCAGGAGCTGTACGCCGCCGCCGAGGAGGCGCTGGTAGTCCTGCGACATGCGGGCGGCCTCGATGTAGTCCCACCAGCCCACGTGTTCCCACTGGCCGAACCGGCGCTCGGTGCAGCTGGTGAACAGCATCACCGCCTGCTTGGCGAAGAAGGCCGCTTCCCACGGCGGCAGCCGCAGGCTCTCCGACAGGAGACCGGCGACCGAGGCGACCAGCAGGCCGGCGTTGGCGAGAGGAAGCCGGCCCGATCGGACGGGGACGGGGACGGCCGGGCGGTTTCCGCTGCGGGCGAGCTCGATCCAGGACACGGGCGTGAGGTTGTCGAAGACACTGCCGCCACCGGGCAGCGGGATGCGCCGCAGGGTGTCCGGAAGGTTGTGGTAGAAGCCGAAAACCCCCCGGTGGCCGTGCTCGCCGGGCAGGTCGCGCCGGCCGTCGGTGCCGCTGCGCGGGACGTACAGCGAACGCGCCTTGCCGCCGGCGACGGAACGGCGCTCGTGCACCGTCACCTCGAAGCCGCGCTCGGCGAGTTCGTGCGCGGCGGTCAGCCCGCCGACGCCGGCACCGAGCACGGCGACCCGGCGGCCGGGCCGGCTCCCGCCGGGGGCCCGCGCGGGCCCGGCGAGTCCCGTTGCGCCTGCTGCTGCCGCTCCGTACCGCAACACCGTGCGCCGCGGAAGACCTTCCGGATGCCTGGATTCGCTCATCTCCCCGCCCACCTCACCCTTCGCCTTGCGGCGGTCCGCGCAGAGCTGTCATGCGGAATGCATGCGCTCGCGCGGGGTGTCCGATGCGGGACGGCCGCCGAACTCCGTCGATCGGGTCGAGTGGACCGGAGGAGGGTTTGGAACCGGCGCCGTCGGCAGGCCGGGGCAATCGGCCTGCCGACGGCCTGGATCAGTGGTGCGTGCCGGAGGCCCAGACGGCCTGACTGCCGTCATAGATCACGACGTTGCCGTCGTCCTGGACGGCGAGCCGGGAGCCGGGGTGCCCGGCGGTGCCGGAGGCCCAGACCGCGTGGCCGGAGCGGGTGTAGACGACGAAGTTGCCGTCTGTCTGGAAGGCGGCGCGCCAGCCGCTGCCGACGGTGTTGGACGCCCAGCGGGCGTGGCCGAACTCGTCGTAGATGACCAGGTTTCCATCGGTCTGCATGACCAGCTGGGCGGTGTCGGACGTCCAGGACTGTCCCCGCTCCAGCGTGGCCGGCGCGGACAGGACCTGGTCGGCCTGGGTTCTTGCCGCGCTCGCCGTGCCTCTTGCCCCGGCTGGGGCGTGTGCGGGCGAGACGGCGCCGGCCTGGCCGGCGAGTGCCAGAGTGGCGAGCGCGGCGGTGGTGACAAGCGTGCTGATCCTGCTGATCCTCTTCCTCACGGAAGGGTCTCCTTTCGCCGGGTCGATCGTCCACCGGTCCCCGGCGGGGACGGCGGACAGAGTCTGGCATCGCACACCTGAACGGGGTTCCAACTTCCGACACTATGACGCGTTTTCGTCACTCTCTGGCCAAGTCTTCAACGGTGCCCAGGAGCCGCGCAGTGTCACCGCACCACGCCCCTGACGGGGCGCCTCCGCACCCCCTGGTGGGCGCCGTCGGGAGGTCTTGAGTAAGGTCCCTGGGCACGCACAACAGAACGGGGGTTTTCGGCCATGCGCGTCGCCACCGAGTGGCCGCATCACCGAAGGCGGCGCACCGCCGTGCGCCTCTGGCCGGCGCTGCTCTGCACGCTGTTCGCGGTGCTCGCCGCCCATCCTGCCGTCGCCGCGGACGGGACGGATGCGCCGGCCTCGCAGGCCGCCCTGCTCGCCGACCGGTTGCGGGCCGATCCCGTGTACGTGACGGACCAGATGCCCCGCACGGTCCCGCGCTCCACGGCACCGGCCTTCACAGCGCTCGCCGCACGCACCGGAGTCCCGACGTACGTCCTCGTCCTGCCCGGAAACGGTGCCAGGACGCTGCTCGGCGCCGTGCACGACCGGCTCGGGCGGGACGGCCTGTACGTCCTGGTCGACGCGATGGGGGTCGCCGACGCGCGGGCCTTCGGGGTGCGCGCCCCGGCCGCGGACGCCCAGACCGTCGCGCTCTACTCCCTTCCTTACGACGCGGGCCCGTTGCGCGCCTTCCGGACGTTCGTCGACGTCGTCGGCCAGGGCAGCGACCGGGCCGCCCACCTCGCCGACGACATGCGCCGACGCCACGGCGGGGGAGGCAAGGAGGTCAAGGCGCTCTACATCTCCAAGGAGGACCGCGCGGGGCAGTCGTTCCTGACGGGCGTCGTGCTGCTCGGGGCGCCACTGCTGGTGCTGTTGACCGGGCCGTACGTGCGGCGCCGGCGACGCGGACAGCAGTTGGACGGTCGCAGGGTGCGGCTGGTCGAACCGGCCGTCGCAGCCGCCCTCGCCGCGGTCGTCGCCGTCGGTGCCCCGCAGCTGTTCCACCAGACCACCGACAGTGCGGCACCCGCCCCCACGCACGCCGACCTGACCGCCCGCCTGGACCGCGTCGTCACCGGCCTGCAGCACGACCCGCTCTACACCGACCCGGAGAGCCCCCAGCTGCTGGACGGCCCGCGCCGACAGGAACTCCACCGGCGCATCGAGACGTTCACCCCCGGCCCCGTCTACATGGCCGTCGTACCGCTCCGCTCCGAGGACGAATCGGCAGGCGACGTCACCGCCTTCACCACCGCACTGCACCAGCACCTCCGCAAGGACGGCGTCTACGTCGTCGCCGACCCGCTGTCGGGCCGCATCGACCTCGCCAACTACGGCCTGCCGCTGGACGACCGCCGGCTCGTCTTCGAACTCCCCGGAACCCTGAGCCACGAGGACTACGACCACGCCTCCGAGGACCACGGGCTCGGGCAGCGGCTCGACGGTCTGATGACCTTCCTCGACGGCACCCCGCGCGCGGCCGCACAGCACAGCAGCAGGCCCGACGCAGCCCCGGCACCGCTGGAGGACCACGCGCTGCCGCCCCTGTACTCCGGCGACTTCTGGCCGGGGCTGCTGGTGGGCGCGCTCGCGGCCGGACTGCTCCTCGGGCTGACGGCCGGCGGCCTGGGCGTCGCACGCTTCGTCCTGCGCATCCGCCGCACCGCCGCGGCGCAGAGCCCCGCGGTACCGTCCGCCACCTGGCTCCGGCGCACGGCGGCGGCAGAACTGGACGTGCTCGCCACCGAGTTCGGCGCGGGAGAGCCGGACGACGGGGTGCGGAAGCAGGTCTGGGACTGCCTGGACGCCGCCATGCTGCTGACCGAACGCGACCCGGACGGCCGGATCGGCGCCGCGGTCACCCCCGCCGACCTGGCCGCCGCCGTCGTGCTCGCACGAGCGGGCCGCGCGGCCCTCCGGGGAGAGCGCATCGGCCACTGCTGCACCGTGAACCCGCTGCACGGACCCGGCGTCACCGAAGAGAAGGACGGCACGCGCCGCGCATGGGTGTGCGGAACCTGCCGCACACTCCTCCGGCGCGAGCCGCACCGCATCGGCCCCTTGCGCCTGCGCCTGCCGGGCAAGGGCAAGGGCGTGCCGTACGAAGAGGCTCCCGGGCCGCTTCCGGCCGTACGCCGGGGCCTGCCCCAACTCATCGGCAAGACAAGGGAATACGTCAGTGTCCAGTCGTCGTAGGCGCCCGCTCGCCGCGCTCGTGGCCGCCCTCGCGTCGGTCCTCCTCACGGTGCCGCCCGCAGCGGCGGCCCCGGCCGCCCCCGCCCCCGGCCCCGGTCCCGGGGAGAAGATCGCGGACGCGCTGCGCAACTCGCCCGTGTACGTGGACGCCGCGTACACCGGTGCCGTCCCGGCCGCGCGGCAGAAGGACCTTGTCGAGCACATCCGCCGGACACGACTGCCCATCGACGTGGCACTGGTGCCCCTGGTCAAGGGCGACGCCTTCGACGGCGACCCCCAGGTGCTCGCCGACGTCCTCCACGACCGGCTCGGCTCGCAGGAGATCGTCCTCATCACCCTGGACCGCTGGGCCGACGCGCTCTCCGGCCACGAGTGGCCGGACGACCGGCACCAGGCGCGGGACGCCGTGACCGCAGTGGGCTTCCTGGCCCCGATGAAGGACGCAGGCCTCGCCGACCGCCTCGACAAGGCCGTCGACCTCATCGCCCAGGGCGACGGCACCAAGGTCTACCACGACGCGACAGCCGGCCTGGACAAGGGCACGGGCGGTTCGTCGGGTGCGTCGGGGAAGCCGGCCGCCAAGGACAGGACCGCATCCGGCGGCGGAGCATGGCTGCCGATCACCGCGGCGATCGCCGTACCGGCGCTCTGCGCCCTGTGGCTGGTGCGCCGCCGGACACGCCGCCGCCGCCCCTCGCCCTTCACCTTCCCGCAAGAGGTCTTCGCCGCCCATCGGACGGCGGACGAGGACGAGCTGCGACACCGCGCGGAGCAGGAAGTCCTCGCACTGGGTGAGGCCGTGCAGGCACGGGACGCCGACACGGCCCCGGGACTCCCGCAGGCACTGGACGCCTACGCGGCAGCAGGCACCGTACTCGACGGCGCCCGCGGACTGCCGGACCTGGCAGGCGTACTCGCCCTGACAGCCCTGGGCCGCGACGCACTGCAGGGCAATCCCGGTGCCCTGCCCCTGTGCTTCTTCCACCCCGTGCACGGACGCGCCGAACGCCGCATCACCTGGCGCCCGTTGGGACAGCGTGACCAGCTGGACGTGGCCGCCTGCCGGAACTGCGCCCAGGCGGTACGCGCCCGGCGCGCCCCGGAAGTCCTCACCGACCGCACACCCGACGGCCGCCGGGTCCCGTACTTCGAGCTCCCCCCGGACGCGAGCGTGTGGGCCGCGACCGGGTACGGCTCACTCGTCGAACCGGGCGGCGCGCACGGCATGACGCAGCGGATCCTGAACGGCGACTTCACCCGCAGCCGGAACCGCCGTCACTGAGGCGCGCCTCGGACGGGGACCGTGACCACGCGTAGGCCTCGGGCGTGAAGGCGCGCAGGCGCTGGAGGAGCCGGCGGGTGGACCAGGGCCAGCAGAAGGTGTTCACGCCCGGGAGCCCGAAGTAGTAACTGGACCCACCGGTGGTGTTGTAGACGGTCGTGCGCAGAGCCCGGTGCAGGGCCTGATGGTGCGCTGCCTCGACCTCCGGTTTGACGTCCAGCGCGGTGTATCCGCTCGTGCGCAGGTGGGTGAGCGCGGCGGTGACGTAGCGGAGTTGGGCCTCCAGGACGGTGGGGACGGCAGTGGTGCCGGTGAGCAGGTTCGGGCCGACGAGAAGGAAGAGGTTGGGGTATCCGCTGACGCTGGTGCCCAGGTAGGCGCGGCGGCTGCCGGCCCAGGCGTCGGCCAGGGGAGTGCCGTGGGTACCGTGCAGGCCGTGGGCGAGGGCGAGTTCGCCGATGTGGTAGCCGGTGGCGAGGACGATGACGTCGGCCGGGGTGCGGCTGCCGTCGGCGCCGATGACGTGGAAGCCCTCCACGGCGGTCACCCGGGTGGGGTGGAGGCGGACGTTGGGCCGGGTGAGGGCGGGGTAGTAGGCGTCGGAGGCGATCAGACGGCGCCCGCCGAGCCGGTAGCGGGGGGTGAGGGCCCGGCGCAGGGCGCGGTCCGGCACCGAGGTGCGCAGGTGGAGACGGGCCGCGGTCTCGAGTGGACGGAGGAGGTGGGGGTGGCGCAGAGGGACGCCGATGGCTTCCTGGGTCCAGTGGTGGAGTCCGCGGAGCGCGCGCCGGGCCGCCGGGTGCCGTCCGAGGAAGCGGTGCAGGCCCGGGGGGAGCGGGTAGTCCGGGCGCGGGAGCACCCACTGCGGTGTGCTCTGGAAGACGTCGATGCGGGAGGCCAGCGGCTGGATCTCGGGCAGGAACTGGACGGTGGAGGCCCCGGTGCCCACCACGGCGATGCGGCGCCCGGTCAGGTCCGCGTCGTGGTCCCAGCGGGCGGAGTGGAAGACGGTGCCGGGGAAGCCGTCGAGGCCGGGGATGTCGGGGTAACGGGGCCGGTGCCAGGGGCCGGTGGCGACGACGACCACGCGGGCGGCGCAGGTGCCCGTGGTGGTCCGCAGGTTCCAGCGGTGGGTGCCCGGGTCCCAGCGGGCGGCCAGGACTTCGGTGTCGTAGCGGATCGCCTTGTCCACGCTGTGCGTTGCCGCGGTGGTCTCCAGGTACCGGAGGATCTCCGGCCGGCCGGCGTAGCACCGGGTCCAGGGATGGGGCGCGAAGGAGTACTCGTACAGCACGGACGGCACGTCGCACCCGCACCCGGGGTAGGCGTTGTCGCGCCATGTCCCGCCGAGGCGGCCGGACTTCTCCAGCACCACGACGTCGTCGAACCCGGCCCGGCGCAGCGCGATCACGGCGGCCACCCCGGACAGGCCGGCCCCGATGACGACGACGTCCGCCTCGTGGTGATTGCTGTCGGTGCTCTCCCCGTCCACCGGCGCCCCCATCCCTCAGGACGATGGAGCGTAGCGGCAGGGGTGTGTGCAGTGAGGGGATACGACGAGAACATGCCTCATACGAGTGACTTTTCCTGATAAGGGATAGTCGATGTTCTTTCGTGTGGTTGGCTCCTCGTCATGACGAACCGGGCCTCCGGCGAACGCGGGCCGGAACTCCCCTACCCGAGCGGCTGGTTCGGTCTGGCGCTCTCCCGCGAGCTCGCCCCCGGCGCCGTCCTGACCAGGCGGTTCGCGGGCGAGGACGTCGTGCTCTACCGCACCCGCGACGGGCAGCCGCACGCGGTACGGCCCTACTGTCCGCATCTCGGCGCCCACTTCGGCGCCGGCGGCACCGTCGAGGGCCGGAACCTGGTGTGCCCCTTCCACCGCTTCGCCTTCGCGCCCGACGGCGCCTGCGTCGCCACGCCGGACGGCCCGCCGCCGCGCGCCCGGCTCGAACACCACACCGTCCGTGAGCAGAACGGCTTCCTCTTCGTCTGGCGCGGACACGACGGATCACTGCCCGACTGGGACGTGCCCGACACCTCGCCGCCCGGTGTCGTCCCCACGGCGAGCTGGGCCACCGACGTTCACGCGCACGTACAGGAGCTCACCGAGAACACGACCGACCTCCGGCACGTGCCGGTCGTGCACCACGTGACCGTGTGGAAGGCCGACCCGCCGAAGGCCGAAGGCCCCTACCTGCGTACGTACTTGCGCCTCGGCCCGGACGGCCCTGCCCTGCTGCGGAAGATCCAGTGGGACCACACGTTCCTGCAGGCAGGAATGGGCTGTCTGCGCGTCGAGCTCCCCATGCCCGCGCTCGGATGCGTCATCTACATGTGGGTCATGCACGTCCCGGTCGGGCCCCGGCGCACCCGCCTCCTGCTCGCGTGCGCCTGCACGGACGGCCGGCAGGCACGGCCCACCGGAACGGCGCTCCTGAAGCGCCCCGTCCACCGTGCCATCGCCCGCAGTATGCAGTGGACCGCGGCCCGCAAGGTGCAGGACGACGTGCGGATCTGGAACGCCAAGCGCTACGAACCGCGTCCACGGCTCGCCACGGGCGACGAGGGCATCGGCCTGTACCGCCACTGGGTCCGGCAGTTCTACCCGCCCGGCTGAGGAATCGCGATGGTGCTGACGGTCCCCCTGATGCTGGCCCTGTTCATCGCGAACCTGGACCAGACGATCGTGGCCACCGCCCTGCCGGACATCGGCCGGGATCTGCACGCCGGCGCGGGCACCTCCTGGATCGCGACCTCCTATCTGCTCACCAGCGCCGTCGCCACCCTGGTCCTCGGCAAACTCGGCGACCTCCACGGCCGCAAGAAGGTGCTCCAGTTCTCCGTGGTGGTCTTCCTGGCGGGCTCGCTGCTCAGCGGCATCGCCGGGACGCTGCCCCTGCTGGCCTCCTCCCGGGCCCTGCAGGGCATCGGCGGCGGAGGCATCACCTCGCTGGTCATGGCCATCACCGGCGACCTGGCATCGCCGCGGCAACGCGCCAGACTCCAGGCCGCGTTGGGCATGGTCGCCGCGCTCGCCCTCATCGCCGGGCCGCTGCTCGGCGGCGCCTTCGCCGACGGCCTGTCCTGGCGGTGGATCTTCTACGTCAACCTGCCCGTCGGCGTGCTCGCCCTCGTCGCGATCGCCGCGAAGCTCCACCTGCCCCGGCCGGCGGCCCGCGGCCGGGTCGACGTGCTCGGAGCCCTGACCGCCACCGTGTTCACCACGTCGGTGGTCCTCGTCACCACCTGGGGCGGACACGAGTACCCCTGGGCCTCACCCGTCATCATCGGCCTGGCCGCCGTCGGCGTCGCTGCGCTGGCCCTCTACCTCGTCGTCGAGCACAGGGCGGCCGAGCCGATGACGCCGCTGCACCTGTTCCGCTCCGCCACCTTCAGCCTGGCCGCAGCACAGTTCCTGCTCGCGTCACTGGTCCTGTTCGCGGGCATGCTGTACGTGCCGATGTTCCTGCAGACCGTCCAGCACAAGTCGGCCTTCGCCGCAGGCCTGTTCATCGTGCCCCTGCTGCTCGGCCTGGTGGCGGCCGCCGTGCTGTCCGGTCTCCTCATCACCAGGACCGGCCGCTACAAGCTCTATCCCGTCATCGGCGCCGTCCTCGTCGGGAGCTCGATGGCGTTCCTCGGCCGGGCCGGCCAGAGCACGGGCGCACCAGCCCTGATCGTCCCGCTGGCCGTTGCGGGCGTCGGCATCGGATTCTTCGTCCAGGTCTGCCTGCTCGCCGGCCAGAACGCGCTGGACCACGAGCACATCGGCGTCGCCACCGGCGTGCTGAACTTCTTCAGAACACTGGGCGGAGCCTTCGGCGCCGCCCTCTTCGGCGCGGTCCTCGCCGCGGGCCTGCACTCCCGCCGGCCGTCCCCCGCCGAGAGCACCCAGGCGTTCCGGGCCGTCTTCCTGTGGGCCGTGCCCTTCATGACGCTGGCACTCGTCCTGGCCCTCGCGATGCGGGAGGAGCCGCTGCGGGACGGAACGGCGGACGGGCGGTAACCGACAGGGGCCCGGTGAAGAAACAGGTGACGGTGCAGCTGTTGCCCCGTCCGGATCGGCCCCGACCGATCCGGACGGGCGTCGGTCAGCGGACGAACTTCCAGGTGATTCCGTTGACCACGCCCCGGTCGAGCTGCGCCAGCTTCTGGAATGTCGGCTGGCTGAGGTCTATGTGGGTCGGGTCGCACGAGGGACACTTGTCCCTGACCGGCACCCTGATGGTCTTGCCGTTGTAGCTGACTTCCACCGAAACGCCCTTGCAGAGCGGGTCGTTGTTCGGGTTCGCGGACGTCCACCACGAGGCCGGAATCGCGACCAGGTCCTGCGAGGTCGCATCGATGGGCGTTCCGCAGGCGCCGTAGCCCTTGTCGGTGTAGTAGGTCATCTTGCCGTTCATCTGCCGGCCGATCGGGACGTCGGCGGATGCCGTTCCCGCGCCGAGGGCTATGCCGGTGACGGCGGCGACCAGGACAGTGGTTGCGTATCTCACGCGTCTCAATTCACGCACGATGTCTCCTTGTTCAGGGGGGAGCCTTACTCGCACATGAGTGCCATGTGTCGCATTGGCCCCGCAACCCCCTGAGGTGACAGTTGTCCTGAATCCGTTGATGCGTGAACCGAGTTAGGCCGGACATGATCCACGCCGTTGACAGCAATCACTCGGCGCTATTCACTGCGCGATGGCAACAGGCACTCAACCCCCCCTTGGAGTCGCCGTGAAAAGAATCCGCATAGCCACTCTGCTGTCGGCCGTACTGGCCCTGATCGGGACGGTTTTCATCGGCCCTTCCGCCACGGCGAGCGCCGCCGGGCCCTGTGACAGTGCGCCCAACTGGGCCGCGGGAACCTGGTATCCAACCGGAACCGTCGTCCGGTACAGCGACGGCCGGTACTACGTGGCCGAGCACGACAATCCCGGCTACGACCCGGTCATCAGCACCTGGTACTGGGACCCCTACACCTGTCAGGGAGGCGGAACACCGCAGCCGGGCGGTTTCCCGGTGAGCGAGGACCAGTTCCGGCAGATGTTCCCGAGCCGGAACTCCTTCTACAGCTACAGCGGTCTGGTCGCCGCTCTGGGTGCCTACCCGGGCTTCGCCAACACCGGCAGCGCGGAGACCAAGCGGCAGGAGGCCGCCGCCTTCCTCGCCAATGTCGGTCACGAGACCGGCGGGCTGGTCTACATCGTGGAGCAGAACACCGCCAACTACCCCCACTACTGCGACCGGAACCAGCCCTATGGCTGCCCGGCCGGCCAGGCCGCGTACTACGGCCGCGGGCCGATGCAGCTCAGCTGGAACTTCAACTACAAGGCGGCGGGCGACGCCCTCGGCATCGACCTGCTCAACAACCCGTCTCTTGTGCAGACCGACGCCGCAGTCTCCTGGAAGACCGCGCTGTGGTACTGGAACACCCAGCGGGGCCCCGGCAGTATGACGCCGCACGAGGCCATGGTGAACGGCCGTGGATTCGGGGAGACGATCCGCAGCATCAACGGAGCCGTGGAGTGCAACGGCGGCAATCCCGGCCAGGTCCAGAACCGGGTGGCGAACTACCAGCGCTTCACCCAGCTTCTCGGTGTGGCGCCGGGCGGCAACCTCTACTGCTGAATGGCCTGCTGACCGGTCGCTCGGCCGACGGCCTTCCACGGGCTGACGGCGAGTTTTCCGGTGGTGCCGAGGTCGAGTTCCGGAGTCACGGTCACGGGCCGTGCATCGGGCCCGGCCTTGATCCTGACGTACGGAACGTTCACGGCCGTACCCGCGCCGGTGGTGTTGCGCCACACCAGACCGGCGGACGCGGATTCACCCGGGGCCAGGTCCACCGGCCCGGGCGGATTGTCGAAGCCGGTCCCCGAGGCGATGTCCCCGGCATCGTGCAGGATGTCGATGCCGGAGACCGGCTTCCGCTCCTCGTCCAGGAGTTCGATGGGCGGGGGGCCGTCGAGGTGATAGGTGCCGGTCCCGCAGTTCGTCAGGTGAAGCCCTACGACACGGAGCCCCATGGCGGCATCACCGTCGTCGGCGGTGATGCGGACCCCGGAAGGAGGGCAGGGGCCCGTGGCGGACGGTGCCTCGTCCGCAGGGACGCGCCTGACCTTGCTGATCCGCACCTGCTTCCCGTCGTGCGTACCGCCATGTACGACGTCCACGCGGACGGTGCGCTGCACGGTCCGGCCGGCAGGCACCGACGGCACCGTCTGCTGCGAGGTCTCCAGCGCGGCTCCGGAGGCGGACGTGACCGTGAACGTGACGGTGTATGTGAACGGTACGGTCTCGCGATTGGTGACCGTGAACTCGGCCGAGGCGACGGACGGTTCACCGGGGGAGCGCTTGCCGGCGGCGGTGATTCTCACGCCGTCCTGCTCCACGCCGTCCTGCTCCAGGCCGGCGGGGTCGCCGGGAGCGTCCGCGGCGCGGGGCGCCTCGGGGCGCTCCGCGCCGCGGCCCGCCGGGCCGGTGCTCTGCGATCCGCACGCGGTCAGGAGCACGGCGGACGCGGCTATGGCGATGACGGGGAGAGCGCGGGTGGCGGTATGCATCCGAACATCCCATCATGCCCGGATCATGCCCGGATCACGGCAGGGGCATGAGCCGGCGGAAGACGGTGGCGACCAGGTCGCGGGCGTAGCCCGCGTCGAGCGGCCCCGGGCGGAAGAGGACCCGGTACATCATCGGGGCCACGACGTGGTCCATCACGGTCTCGGTCCCCGGCGCGTGCTCGCCGCGTTCCGCGGCCCGGGCGAGGATCGCCTCGACCTGCTCGTGCGCGTACGCGGAGCACTGCCCGGCGTTGGACCCGTCCGGGTCGCCCGCGAGGGCGTCCCGGACGTAGGAGCGGCCCGCCGGGGAGGACATCTCCTCCAGGAAGGCGGCCGCCCAGTGCTCCAGGTCGGCGCGCAGGCTCCCGCGGTCCGCCGGGGGCCCCTCGGGGCGCATCTGCTCGACGGCGACGTCCGAGAGCAGTTCCTGCAGATCGCCCCAGCGCCGGTAGACGGTCGACGGGGTCACCCCTGCCCGGGTGGCGATCAATGGCACGGTGAGAGCGGCCTGTTCGGCCTGCAGCTCGCGCACGGCGCGGTGCACCGACTCCTGGACCCGGGCACTGCGTCCCCCGGGACGGACTGCTGGTCTGGGGTTCATGCCCTTCACTCTAACGCAAAGTCATTGCGTTAGTGGCGGAAACGGGTTACGGTCTTCTAACGCAAAGAGTTTGCTTTTGGCTTCGTTGGAAGGAACCTCGATGGACCGGCCCGCCTCGCTCCAGCAGTCCACCGGCCGCACCTGGACCGTGGGCGGTCTCGTCGTGCACCGCGTCGACGAGATCGCCCTCCCGCCGCAGACCGGGGCCTGGCTGCTGCCCGCCGCCACCCCGGAGGCCGTGGCCGAACGGCCCTGGCTCCGGCCCGACTTCGCCGCGCCCGACGGCACCCTCCAACTGGCCAGCCACACCTTCGCCTTCGAGGTGGACGGCCTCCGCGTCCTCGTCGACACCGGCATCGGCAACGGCAAGACCCGCGCCAATCCCGCCTGGCACCACCTCGACACCGACTACCTCCGCCGGCTCACCGACGCGGGCTTCCCGCCCGAGAGCGTCGACCTGGTCGTCCTGACCCACCTGCACACCGACCACGTCGGCTGGAACACCGTCGCCACGGACGACGGCACGTGGACCCCCACCTTCCCCAACGCCCGCTACCTCGCCTCCCGCACCGAATGGGACCACTGGGCCGCCCGGGCCGGGGAGATGGAGGAGAGCCGCCTGCAGATGTTCCGCGACTCCGTCCACCCGGTCCGCGATGCCGGGCTCCTCGACCTGGCCGACGTGCACGACGGTCCCGTCGAGGTCGCGCCCGGCGTCCGGCTGCTCCCCGCGCCCGGACACACGCCCGGCCAGGTGGCCGTGGAACTCCGCAGCGCCGGGCAGGCTGCCGTGATCACCGGTGACTGCATCCACCACCCCGTGCAGCTGGCCGACCCGGACGTCACCAGTTGCGTGGACGACGACCCCGAACTCGCCGTCCGCACCCGCCGCGACCTCCTCGCCGCACTCGCCGGGACCGGCACGCTGCTGCTGGGCACCCACTTCCCGCCCCCGACCGGCGGGCTCGTCGTCACCGACGGCAGCGGCTACCGGCTCGTGCCCGCGCTCTGAGGGTGCTGCCCGCTGCCGGGCTCAACCGCCCTGTTCCTCGCTCATTTCCAGGGCCGGGCGCTGCTGGGCGGGGATGGGGCCGGCGGGGCCCGGTCGGCCGGGCTCCCCGGTCAGGTGCCGTACCAGGGGGTTCACCAGAACCGTGGCCGTCAGCGCGGTCAGCAGCAGTGCGGTGAAGAGCCGGTCGTCGATGAAGCCCGCGTCACGGCCGAGGGTGAGCATGATGATCTCGCTCAGGCCCTTGGTGTTGACCAGGACGCCCAGGGTCGCCGCGTCCCGCCAGGAGTGGCGGAGGGCAAGGGAGGTGAGGGCGGCTCCGGCGAACTTGCCGCCCCAGGCCACGACCAGGAACGCGGCGAGGGCGAGTACGCCGTGCCGGCCGAGCCGGGTGACGTCGACGGTCAGTCCGGTGAGGGCGAAGAAGACGGGAACGAGCAGGGCGCCGGTGTGGTGCAGCGGGTTCTCGACGGCGTGGCGCAGGTCGGAGTCGAGGTCGCGGGGCATGACCAGCCCGAAGACGAAGGCGCCGATGACGGCGTGGATGCCCGCCCAGGCGGTGCACCACGAGGAGAGGAAGACGCCGCTGCTGACGACCAGGATCAGCATCAGGGGCCGTCCGCCGTGCAGTCGTTCGTGCAGTCGTTGGCGGGTCAGGAAGGCGTGGAGGGCCGGGCGTACGGCGAGCAGCATGACCAGTGCGTAGGTGGTGAGCCGGGCCAGGGTCAGGGCCAGGCGGTCGGTGCCCAGCCCCTGCGCGACGGTGATCAGGGCGATCATGGCGCACCAGGCGAGGACTTCGGTGATCGCTCCGCTTGCGATGGCGACGGCTCCGATGGGAGAGGCATGGAGGCGGTTCTCGCCCACGATGCGGATCAGTACGGACAGGGCGCTCATCGACAGCACGATCCCCAGGAACAGTGCGAAGAGCAGCGGGGAGCCGGACGAGCCGGTGAGTTCCGGTCGCACTGCCAGGAGGACGTAGGCCAGCGCCGTCGCGAGGGCGAACGGCACGGCCAGGGACGCGCCGGTGACGGCGAGGACGGAGCGGCCCCGTCCGCGCAGGGCCTGGAAGTCGAGTTCCCAGCCGGCGGCGAACATGAACAGGGCGATGCCCACCTGCGCGATCACCGACAGGTGCGAGCGGACCTCCTCCGGGAAGAGCGCGTCGGGCAGGTCGCCCGGCAGGAGACCGAGCACGCTCGGGCCGAGCAGGACCCCGGCTGCGATCTCGGCGACGACGGCCGGTTGCCGCAGCCGGGCCCGTACGGGAGTGAGCGCGACCCCGATGAGCAGGACGAGGGCGATGTCGGCCAGGACCACCGCGTCCAGTGAGGAACCCTTCACGGCCCTGTGCCTTCCTGGGAGTCGGGGGAGGAGCGCGAGCCAGGAAGACTGTAGGGGGCATTTACTCCGTTGTGTTCGGTATGTCCGGTGTTCCACCTGATCGAGGGATAAAGGGGGATGTCTTCACTTCGGTTCGAGTCCGCGCAGCGCGGCGTGCGGGGTGAGCCATCCGACGAGGCGGTCGCAGCCGGGGTCCAGCACGGGCACGGGGTCGCCCCGCGAGGACACCAGGGTGGCCACGGCGGCGTGCAGTGGCATGTCCGGGCCGACGTGCGCGGTGAGCGCGGCGATCTGGCCGGTGGTGGGCGGGGGTTCGAGGTCGTTGACGGGTTCCTCGGCCAGGGCCCGGGCGATCCGGCCGGCGTCGACGGTGCCCAGGAAGCGGCCGGAGGAGCCGACGACGGGCAGCACGCCGCACCCGGGCATGCCCAGCCGCCGTGCCGCCTCGGAGAGTTCGGTGGCCGCGGGAAGCGGGTCGGGCGGCCGCTCCATGACGGTGGCGACGCTCCTGCCGTCGAAGCGCGGCCGTGGCGCGGAACCGGTGATGTCGATGCCGCGGCGGCGGAGCCCGAGCGTGTAGACGGTGTCGCGGCCCAGTAACCGGCTGGTGAGGGTCGCGACCACGACCGCGAGCATCAACGGCAGGACCACGGTGTACTCGGCGGTCAGCTCGAAGAGGACGACGGCTGCGGTGATGGGCGCGCGGGAGGCCCCGGCGAAGACCGCGCCCATGCCGACCAGTGCGTAGGCACCGGCGGTTCCTCCGGCGCCGGGGAGGAGCCGGTGGACGGCCGCACCGTAGCCGGCGCCGAGCATGGCACCGATGAACAGGCTGGGCGCGAAGACGCCGCCCGATCCGCCGATGCCGATGGTGAGGCTCGCGGCGAGCATCTTGCCGACGAGCAACAGCAGCAGGAACGCCGAGAGATAGCCGCCGTGAAGGGCCTTCTCCACCACGGGGCCGCCCATGCCGTACATCTCCGGCAGCGCCAGCAGCAGCGCTCCCAGCAGCAGTCCGCCGACGGCCGGGCGCAGCCACTGCGGCCCGCGCCAGAGGCGGTCGCAGGCGCCCTCCACCAGGCACAGCACGCGGGTGAAGCCCGCCCCGGCCGCTCCGGCCGCCACACCGAGGAGGGCGAAGAGCGGGAACTGCACGAGGTGGTCGACGTGGAAGAGCGGGAGGGCGAGGAAGGCGGTGGTGCCGAAGGCCGCGCGGCCGATCACGTCGGCGGTGACGCTCGCGAGGGTCACGGCGGCGAACGCTTCGAGGGTGAAGTCCCGCAGGACCAGTTCCATCGCGAAGAACACCCCGGCCAGGGGCGTGTTGAAGGTGGCGGCGATGCCGCCGGCCGCGCCGCAGGCCGTGAGCAGCCGCATCCGGTGCCCGTCCGCCCGGGTCACCCGCCCGACGGCGGAGCCGAGAGCGGAGGCGAGTTGGACAACGGGCCCTTCCCGGCCGAGGGAGCCGCCGGAGCCGATGCACAGCGCGGAGGCGAGAGCCCCGACCGCGCCGGCCCGGGGGTCGATCCGCCCGCCGCGCCGGGCGACGGCGAGCATGACCTCGGCGACGCCGTGGCCGCGGGCCTCCTTGGCACAGCGGCCGGCCAGGGGCCCGTAGAGCAGGCCGCCGACGACGGGTGCCAGGAGCGCGAAGTACGGGCCCAGCCACGGCACATGGCCGTTGGCGGTACCGCCTGCGGCGGTGTAATCGGCGTGGCCGGAGAACAGCCGGGTGAAGGCCGTGATCAGCAGGCGGAGGGCGATTGCGCCGAGCCCTGCTCCCGCGCCGACCGACAGGGCCAGGACGCCCAGCGTCCAGGGTGTCCCGCGGGATATGCCGCCGGGGTCGGTTGTCGGTGTGCCGTTCATGGGCAAGTCCCCTTTCCGCCGAGCATTTTGCGGCAGCCGAAGGGGGCAGGAGAGGGGTGGTGAAGAGGCGGGCAGAGGGGGCGTGGCCGGGTTCGTACGCCCCGCAGGGGAGACGGGAGCCCCCCGGCCGTGGCCGGCCGAGGGGCTCGCGCGCCGGCCGGGTCAGACCCGGTCGGCGGCGATGAGCAGGTACTGGAAGCTGCCGTCCTTGTACGCGCTGAGGAAGGCCTTCTCGATGCCTGTGGCCAGCGGCGACTGGGCGCGCAGCTCCCAGTACGGGATGGTGGCCTCGGTGAGGTCCACCACGGCGGCCGGGACGAGGCGGTTGCGCGCCATCTCCTTGAAGTAGCTGCTGCGCGGGTGGATGTCACAGATGTAGTGGGCGTTGATCTCGCTCACGGCCCGGGACGGCAGCCCGTAGGTGTCGTTGTAGCAACCGGTGATGGTCACGTACCGCCCGCCGTGCCGCAGCATGCGGGCGTACTCCGGGAACAGCTGGGAGAGGTCCACGTACATGGTGCTCTCGTTGTTCCAGATCGCCCGGAAGCGCCCCGACTCGAAGCCGGTGTCCAGCATGTTCTTCAGGTGGAAGCGCACTTTGTCCGCCACACCGCGCTTCTCCGCCTGCTCGTTGGCGAAGGCCACCTGGGTCTCGGAGATGGACACGCCGTCGACGTGGCAGCCGAACCGCTTGTTGGCGACGAGGCTGCCGCCGCCGCGGCCCGAGCCGGAGTCGAGCAGCCGGTCGTCGGAGGTGACGTTCCCCAGGTGGTTCAGCAACAGGTCCGCCTGGGCGCACTCCAGGCGGTGCAGCTCGGCGGTGACCCGCTCGTCCCGCGTCTCCTCCGGCCCCTCCAGCACGGACCAGTCGGCGTCGCCGATCCCGTAGTGGTGGTGGTAGATGCCGTCCACCTCGCCGAGGCGGAGGTTGACGGGGTTCTTCTCGCGGTTCCAGTACTCGGCGACGGACCGCTGATAGGCACTGGCGAGAACCGGGGCGTAGGTGTCCTGGACGGTCAACGTGTGTCCTCTTTCTGATCAGGATCGGGGATTCACTGGGTCGGTGTGCCGTGGTACCGGGAGCTGGTGGCGTGCCACTCCTTCGCTACGCCTGCGGTCGTCGCGAACGCTCAGGCCGGGCAGCAGCCTGGCGGACCCGGGGGCGTCGGCACAGCAAGAACGGCGCACGTTCATCCGTACGTAGGTGTGTGTGTTTATCGCTGCGTTCCGCGGTGCAGGTACGCCGGAAGCGCCGGAAGGCGCTCGCCCTGTGTGCGTGAGCCGCGTCTCACCGTGGCGGCACCCTCTTGCCTATGAAACGAGTTGCATAGAGGATCCGCGGTATGGCGCTCGAGCACGCGATCCTCGTCTCCCTGCTGGAAAAACCGGGTTCCGGCTATGAGCTGGCCCGGCGGTTCGACCGGTCGATCGGCTACTTCTGGACCGCCACCCACCAGCAGATCTACCGCGTCCTGAAGCGGATGGAGAGCGACGGCTGGGTCGAGGCCCGCGAGGTGGCGCAACAGGGCAGACCGGATAAAAAGCACTATGCGGTGGCCGCCGCCGGGCGGGCTGCCCTCTCCGCGTGGCTGCACGAGCCCATCGAGCCCGAGAGCGTCCGCCACGACCTCGCCGTGAAGATCCGCGGGGCGGCCTTCGGAGACCTGTCGGCCCTCCTGTACGAGGTCGAGCGGTACCGGCAGGTGCACTCCGAGCGGCTGGCGCACTACCTCGCCGGAGAAGTGCGCGACTTCACCGGACCCGACGCCCCCGCCGCGCCGGACACCATGCAGGAACTGCAGCACGTCGTGCTCCGCGGCGGCATCGCGTACGAGCGGATGACGCTCGCCTGGCTCGACGACGTGCTCGCCACCCTCCACCGGATCCGTGAACGCACGGGCTCCTGAGCCCTACCCACCCCCGACCCCGAGCCGGAAAGGCGAACAGACAGCCATGGCCGACCCGCTTCTCTTCAACCCGCGCACCTACGACCCGGCGCACTTCGACCCGGAGACCCGCAGGCTGCTGCGCGCCACCGTCGACTGGTTCGAGACCCGCGGCAAGCGAAAGCTGATCGAGGACTACCGCTCCCGCGCCTGGCTGGCGGACTTCCTCGCCTTCTCGGCCAAGGAAGGCCTGTTCGCGACGTTCCTCACCCCCGCCGCGGCCGCCCCCGGCCACGCGGACAAGCGCTGGGACACCGCCCGTATCGCCGCCCTCAACGAGATATTCGGCTTCTACGGCCTCGACTACTGGTACGCGTGGCAGGTCACCATCCTCGGCCTCGGCCCGGTCTGGCAGAGCGACAACGCAGCCGCCCGCGCCCGCGCCGCCGAACTGCTCGACCAGGGCGAGGTGTTCGCCTTCGGCCTGTCGGAGAAGACCCACGGCGCCGACATCTACTCCACCGACATGCTGCTCGAACCCGACGGCGAGGGCGGTTTCACGGCCACCGGGTCCAAGTACTACATCGGCAACGGCAACGCCGCCGGCCTCGTCTCCGTCTTCGGCCGCCGCACCGACGTCGAGGGCCCCGACGGCTACGTCTTCTTCGCCGCCGACAGCCGCCACGAGGCGTACCACCTGGTGAAGAACGTGGTCGACTCCTCGAAGTACGTCAGCGAATTCCGCCTCGAGAACTACCCCGTCGCCCCCGGCGACGTCCTGCACACCGGGCGCGCCGCGTTCGACGCCGCCCTGAACACCGTCAACGTCGGCAAGTTCAACCTGTGCACCGCCTCCGTCGGCATCTGCGAGCACGCGATGTACGAGGCCGTCACCCACGCGCACAACCGCATCCTCTACGGCCGTCCCGTCACCGCCTTCCCGCACGTGCGCCGTGAGCTGACCGACGCGTACGTCCGCCTCGTCGGCATGAAGCTGTTCAGCGACCGCGCCGTCGACTACTTCCGCACCGCCGGCCCCGACGACCGCCGTTACCTGCTCTTCAACCCCATGACGAAGATGAAGGTGACCACCGAGGGCGAGAAGGTCATCGACCTCATGTGGGACGTCATCGCGGCCAAGGGCTTCGAGAAGGACACCTACTTCGCCCAGGCCGCCGGCGAGATCCGCGGCCTGCCGAAGCTGGAGGGCACGGTCCACGTCAACCTCGCGCTCATCCTGAAGTTCATGGGCAACCACCTGCTGGCCCCCGTCGCGTACCCGTCCGTGCCGACGCGGCTCGACGCGGCCGACGACGCCTTCCTCTTCCGGCAGGGACCGGCCCGCGGCCTGGGCTCGGTGCGCTTCCACGACTGGCGCCCCGCCTACGACGGCTACGCCCACCTGCCCAACGTCGCCCGCTTCCGCGAACAGGCCGACGCCCTGTGCACGTTCGTCACCACGGCCGCGCCCGACGAGCAGCAAAGCCGCGACCTCGACCTGCTCCTGGCCGTCGGCCAGCTCTTCGCCCTGGTCGTGCACGGCCAGCTGATCCTGGAGCAGGCCGCCCTGACCGGGGCCGAGGAGGACGTCCTCGACGAGCTGTTCGCCGTCCTCGTCCGCGACTTCTCCTCCTACGCCGTCGAGCTGCACGGCAAGGACTCCGCCACACAGGAGCAGCAGGCCTGGGCCCTCGGCGCGGTCCGCCGCCCGGTCGTCGACGCCGCCCGCTCGGCACGCGTGTGGGAGCGCGTCGAGGCGCTGTCCGGCGCGTACGAGATGGCGCCGTAAGCGCGCTGCTCCACGAATGATGGGGCCCGCGACCGCGACGAGCGGTCGCGGGCCTTTGTGCATCTGCTGTGCATCCGCGCGTGCGCGGAGGGTGAGTCAAAGGGCGCAGGGGCGTGCCATGGGTGGCGTAAAACCGTTGGTTCTGGCCTGACTTCGACCGTACCGAACCCCGTCGGGGCCGCTACCTGCTGTAAACCGAACCTTTGATGCGGAGCCGCAGTCTTAAGTGCCCACGAGGGGGCGGTCGTTGACCGCCCGAGCGGTAGTTAACTAGCCTTCCAAACAGTTTCACCCTCCACAGTAAATTCATGAAGGGGAACTCCCTCTTGTCGAATGCAGCGCTCATTGCCCTTGATCCGGTGCGCCCCGCGGCTCGCGACAACTCTTTCGATCAGGCGGGCCTGTGCATGGCGAGTCTCGATTCGGGTCTGACCATTCAGCAGGCGAATCAGGAATTCTTCCGGCAGTTCAACGGCTCGTCCGAGGAACTGTGCGGCCGCAGTTTCCGCGATGTGGTGCACCCGAGTGTCCGGCAGCCGCTGATGCGGCAGTTCTCGCATCTGCTGGAAGGAAAGCACCAGCGTTTCGTCAGTCCTGTCATCGCCGTCGGGCCCGGTGAGGAATCGGCCTTCACCGTCCCCCTCACCGCGGTCGCCGTGCGCGGCGGCCTGCCCGGCACGACCGCGATCCTGGTCATGATGCCCACGTCCCGCGAGGCGGAGGAGCCGCGCGTGGTCACCAACCGGAAGAAGATTCTTTCCGAGATGGACGCCCGCATCCTCGAAGGGATCGCCGCCGGCGTCTCCACCATTCCCCTGGCCTCGCGCCTCTACCTGAGCCGGCAGGGCGTCGAGTACCACGTGACCTGCCTGATGCGGAAGTTGAAGGTGCCCAACCGCGCCGCGCTGGTCTCCCGCGCCTACTCCATGGGCGTGCTCAAGGTCGGCATCTGGCCGCCCGAGGTCGTGGAGGACTTCGTGAAGTGACGGAGGCCCGTGTGCATACCCCCGCAAACCGATCCACTAAGGTAAGGCTTACCTTTGTAAGTGATCGGAGCTGTTGTGCGCACGTTGGGGTTGAGGGCCGTACTGGCCGTGTCCGTCGTCGGCGGTCTGCTGGCCGGCTGTTCGTCCGGTTCGGGGGCGAGCAGTGGTGCACCGAAGAGCGAGCGCCCCGCCGCCGGCACCAGGAACCACGTGGCCGGCGCCTCGCAAGGGCCGTCCGCCGCCCCGAGCGCCCTGGCCGACGGGATGGGCTCGGACGCCGCGAAGGACGGACAGTTCCCGCGCACCGTCAGCCACTACCGGGGCAAGACCCGGCTCGACGCCGCACCCACGCGCATCGCCGTCATCAGTACGGGACAACTGGACGACCTGCTCTCCCTGGGCGTCGTCCCCGCCGCCTCCACCCGCGCCCAGAACGCCGGACTCGTCCCCGGCTACCTCCGGGACGCCTTCCCACAGTACGGGGAGGAGCTCGCCGGGATGGCCGACGCCGGGACGCGGACCGCCCCCAACCTGGAGTCCCTGGCCGCCGTCAAGCCGGACCTGATCCTGGTCAACGACACGCTCGGCGACCTCTACCCGAAGCTGTCGAAGATCGCGCCCACCGTCGTGACCAAGGGCCAGGGCATCAACTGGAAGCGTGACCTGCTCCTGGTCGGCGCCGCCGTCGGCAAGGGCGAACAGGCGCAGAAGCTCCTGGCGGACATCACCGAGGACGCCGCGACGCGCGGCAGGAAGCTCGGCGGCGCGGGGACGACGGTCTCCATGGTGCGCTTCACACCCGACCGCACACGCATGTTCGGCGTGTCGTCCTTCACCGGCTCCATCGCCGCCGACATGGGACTCGGACGCCCCAAGTCACAGCGGTTCACGGCGATTTCGCAGGACATCGGCGCCGAGAGCATCGACGTGGCCGACGGGGACTGGATCTTCTACTCGGTGCAGGGGAAGGAGGCGAAGACCGAGGCCGGGAGCGTGCTCGCCGGGCCGCTGTGGCAGTCGCTGAAGGCTGTCAAGGCCGGGCACGCCGTCCGCGTCGACGACGACCCCTGGTACCTCAACGCCGGTCCCGCCGCCGCGCGCCTGGTCGTCAGCGAACTCGCCGGGAAGCTCGGCGCGTGACCGCACGGACCGCGACGCCTCGCGCCGTCGGCTGGACCGCCGTCGCCCTCGTCCTCGTCGCCGCGGCCGCCGCCCTCAGCCTCGCCGTCGGCACCCGGCCCGTCCCGCTGCCGTCCGTCCTCGACGCCCTGCTGTCCGGCGGGAGTTCCGCGGACCCCGACGCGCTGGTGGTGCGGTCGCTGCGGCTGCCGCGCACGGAGACCGGGCTCGCGGCCGGGGCCGCGCTCGGGATCGCCGGCACCGCGCTGCAGGCCGTCAGCCGCAACCCGCTCGCCGACCCGGGCATCCTCGGGCTCAGCCAGGGCGCGGCGGCCGGGGTGGTGCTGGCCATCGCCCTGGGACTGGTCAACGGCTTCGGCGGCTACGTCTGGTACGCCTTCGCCGGTGCCTGCGCCGCCGCATGCGTCGTGTACGCGATCGCCTCCCGCGGCCGCGGCGGGGCCACCCCCGTCAAGCTGGCGCTGGCCGGGACGGCCTGCGCGGCGATGACGACCGGGGCCACCACCGTGGTACTGACGTCGAGTTCGGCGGCCCTCGACCAGTTCCGGTTCTGGCAGGTGGGCTCGCTGAGCGGGCGCGACGCGCAGACCGTCCTCCGCATGCTGCCGTTCCTCGTCGGGGGCGCCCTGCTGGTGCTGGCCTGCGCACGCAGCCTCGA
This sequence comes from Streptomyces sp. NPDC002536, assembly GCF_053594995.1. Classification (NCBI taxonomy): domain Bacteria; kingdom Bacillati; phylum Actinomycetota; class Actinomycetes; order Kitasatosporales; family Streptomycetaceae; genus Streptomyces; species Streptomyces sp. NPDC002536. Next base: position 52,779 of record NZ_JBSFWU010000011.1, on the reverse strand, counting down.
CGCGCTGGCCCTCGGCGACGACACCGCCCGCGCCCTCGGCCACCGCGTCCGGCTCGTCCGGGCCTGCGCGGCACTCGGCGCGACCGTGCTCACCGCCGCCGCGGTCGCCGCCGCGGGCCCGATCGCGTTCGTGGGCCTCGCCGTCCCGCACCTGGCCCGCCGCCTCGTCGGAGGCACCCACAGCCGGCTGCTCCCGCTCTCGGCCCTCCTCGGCGCGGCGCTGCTGCTCGCGGCGGACGTGGCCGGCCGGGTGGTACGGGCGCCGGGGGAGGTCCCGGCCGGGGTGATGACGGCGCTGGTCGGAGCGCCCGTGCTGATCGTTCTCGTACGCCGCAAGGGGATACCGACGTGACCACCACGACCACGGCGAGGTCGTACCCCCGCTCGGCCGGACTGTCCGTCCTGCGCCTGCCCGGCGGCCGGCGACGACCCGTCTCCCTTCTCGTGCACCGCCGTTCGGCGGCCGTGGCGGGCGTGCTGCTGGCCGTGCTCGCCGCCGTCATGCTCGCCTCGGCCTGCCTGGGGCAGACCGTGGTGACGCCGTACGACGTCTGGCACGTCGTCCGCGGCGGCGCCGGCCCGTACACGCTCGTGGTCGGCGAACTGCGGGTGCCGCGCATCGTGCTCGGGGCGCTCGTCGGCGCCGCGCTCGGGACCGCCGGGGCGCTCGTGCAGAGCGTGACGCGCAATCCGCTCGCCAGCCCCGACGTCATCGGCGTCGGACACGGTGCGGCGGCCGCGACCGTACTCGCCCTGGCCACCGGGACCGTGGCCTCGCCCGGTGCCCTGCCCGCCGTGTCCGTGGCGGGCGGCCTGGCCGCCGCAGGCCTGGTCTACGCCCTGGCCTGGCGGCGCGGGATGCAGCCGAGCCGGTTCGTGCTCGCCGGTGTCGGCATCGGCGTGGCGCTCTCCGCCGTCGTCCACCTCTACCTCACCGAATCCGAACTGGACGCCGCCGAGCAGGTCAAGCTGTGGCTCACCGGCAGCCTCAACGGGCGCGGCTGGGCCCAGGCCGGCCCGCTCGGGTGCGTCCTGCTGCTGTGCCTGCCCGGCCTGCTGTGGGCGGGCCGCGTGCTGCGGCCGCTCGCCCTGGACCCGGACACCGCGGCCGCGCTCGGCGTCCGGGTCCGGCGGGCCCAGCTGGGCCTGACCGTCCTCGGCGTCGTCCTCGCGGCGAGCGCCACGGGCGCGGCCGGCCCGCTCGGCTTCGTCGCCCTCACCAGCCCCCAACTGGCCAGGCGCGTCGCCCGCACCCCCCAACTGCCCCTGCTGTGCTCCGCGTTGACGGGCGCGGTCGTCGTGGTCGCCGCCGACCTTGCGGCCCGTACGCTGCTCACCCCGCTGGAGATCCCGGTGGGAGCGCTCACGGCGCTGGTCGGCGGGCCCTATCTGCTGTGGCTGCTGGGACGGTCGGGGCGGCCCCGCCGGGCGTGACCCGACCCGGGGCCCGCGGGCTCACGACCATGCGGATGTCCTCGGCCGCCCACAGCACGAACCGTTCGACCGGGGTCACCTCGTGCCCGGGGACCGGCCGGAACCGGAAGCGCTTGAGGAGGACGGCCAGGACCAGCTCCGCCCCGACCATCGCCAGGCCGGCGCCCTCGCAGCTGCGCGGTCCGAGGCCGAAGGGGACGTAGGCCAGCCGAGGCCGCCCGGCCACCGCTTCCGGCGTGAACCGCTCGGGCACGAACTCCCCGGGCTCGGGCCAGTACCGAGGGTTCATGTGGACGGCCCAGAAGGGGTAGAAGACCGTCGCCCCGGCCGGGATCTCGTAGTCGCCCACGACGAGGGCCTCGGTCGTCTCCCGCGCCCCGTACGGGCCGGGCGGGAAGAGCCGCATCGACTCCTTGAGGGCCATGTCGAGCCGGGTGAGGCGGCGCAGGTCCGCGTAGGCGGGCGCGGCGCGGTCGCCGAGCACGCGGTCCAGCTCGTCGCCGATGCGTTCGGCCTCCTCCGCATGCCGGGCCAGCAGATGCAGGGTCCACGAGACGGCGACCCCGGTCGTGTGATGGGCGGCCAGCATCGCCATCATCACGGTGTCGCGGATCCGCGCCGGCCGTTCACCGGCCTCGACGAGCGCCCCGATCAGACCGCTCCGGTCCGTGCGGCCGCCGGAGCGGTGCGCCGCGACCACCCGGTCGACCATGGCGCGCAGGTGGGCGAGGGCCTTCTCGGCCCGCTCGGCGCGTTCCTCCTGCTGCGGGCCCGGGACCGGCACCTGGTAGAGCCGCCCCAGGTGTTCGGTCAGCACCTCCTCGAACGCGGTGACGGCGCCGTCCGGGTCCGCGGTCTCGCCTCCCAGCGCGTACGCACAGATCATCCGCAGCGACAGCGCGGTGAGGTCCTTCTGCAGCTCGACGGGCTCACCGCCCGCCGCCCGCTCGGCCCAGCGGTCCGCGAGCTCCGTCGCCAGCTCGGTGAACCGTCCGAAGTGCCGCTCGTGGGAAGGGCGTCCGGCCAGCACCGACAGCAACAGGCGCCGCAGCGGGGTGTGTTCGTCGGCCGGCAACACCTGGATGTTGCCCACCTCGAACAGCGGGTCCAGGAAGGCGAAGAGCCGCTCCGGCCGCTTGTCGAGGTGCGCCGTGGCCTCCAGCAGCACGGGATCGGCGACCGAGACGGCCGTCTCCGCGCCCGGGAGCTGGAACCGCACGACGGGCCCGTACTCGGCATGCAGCTGCAACTGGTAGGTGTGCAGTCCGCCCGCTGCCGCGACGGCACCGACTCCGCCGTCCGCACAGGGCTCGGGACCAGGGATGTCCACGACCGTTCCTCCTCACCGAGCCTCACCACAGCGTCACCACACTCCGGGGACGAGCCGCCGCCTGCGGGCCGCAAACGCGTGGTACTCCTCGCCCAGCGCATCGGCCGCCGCCCACGCCCCGGCCGTGGCGATCAAGGCCATGCTCACGGGGCGGTGCATCGTGCTCGCCTCCGGCCCTCGGTCCGTGATTCAAGCATCGCACCGGGCGGACGCAGCGGGGCACCGGCACGTCGGGACCGGGCTGCCGCTGGCCGAAAATGCGGCCTGGCAGCAGGCATGGTGCGCGATGAGGATGCTGCACGGCCGGATGTGGCCCATCGGAAGGGCGGGGAACGGATGCAGATACGGCGAAGAGGGTTGCGCACGGGGCGGGTTGGGGTGGTCGTACGCGGCGCGGTCGCGATGGCGCTCGCCTGCACCGGGGCCGCGGCGGTCCCTGCGACGGCATCGGCCGCACCTGCCGGGGCCGGGTCCGGGTCCGTCGCGGCCGCGTGCGGTGCGGACACCGGTGCCCAGGGCCTGGCGAGCACCGCCGTCCCCGGCAGCCTGGTGTCCGTGGACCGCGCGGACGGCCGGATCGCGCAGTTCCAGCTCTTCTACGACACCACGGCGACCGGGCAACTGCCCTTCGTCTGGCACCGCGAACAGGACGAGCCCGGTGGCGCGTACGGGTCCTGGCAGCGGGTGAGCGCCGCGACCGTGGGTCCCAAGAGCTACGCCGTCACGGCGGTCGAGAACTCGGCGGGCAACCTGGAGCTGCTGTTCTCCACCTACGGTTCGTTCTGCCACGCGGTGGAGGACGACAGCGAGGGCGGCTGGAGCACACCGGATGCCTTCGGCCTCTCGCCGGCGCCGTACCACGGCGGAGCCGTGCTGTTCAAGGAGCGGGACGGCAGCATCGACGCCTTCGCCTCGGGGGCGCGGACCGGCGTCGCGATGCAGCTGCGGCACCAGCAGAGCGCGGACGCCGGCTGGGGTCCGGTCCAGGACATGGGCAAGGTCCCGGACCCGAACGTGGGCCTGGGCCAGCCGACCACGGTGGAGCAACTACCCGACGGCAGGATCCACTTGACGGCACGCGAGTGGAACAGGGACCGCACGTGGGAGGTCCAGCAGTCGGCACCGGGCGGCGACTGGGGCGCGTGGCAGCTGGTCTCCCCGGGAACGGCCCGGGGAACGGCGAAGTCCCCGAGGGCCGTTGGTGTCCCCGGCCCACAGCTGCAGGTGAACCGCACCACCGCCCTCCTGGACGGCGACATCCTCAACTTCACGATCGCGGGCGGCCCGCCCAAGGACCGCGTCTGGGTCAAGCAGTGCGGCCCCTCGGCATCCGTGACCACCTGTGACGACGCCACCGGCCGCCAGTTCCGCGTGTACCCGGACGGCACTTACAGGGCGACGCCGAAGAAGACGTACGCCCAACTGACCACCAAGACGGGGAACGTCGACTGCCGCACGGCACCGGCCGACAACCCGTGCACCCTGGCCCTCACCGACAACTCCGGGGCGCTGCTCACGACCGTCCCGCTGCGCTACCGACCGAACGGCCGCCTGGAGGCACCGCCCACCCTGGATGCGGACCCGGACGACGGCCTGGTGGACGGCCAGTCGGTGCACGCGACGGGCAGCGGCTACGAACCGCAGTTCCACGCGCTGGTCATGGAGTGCGCAGCCGGCTCCGCCGACACCCTGGGCTGCCGCCCCCGCAGCAGGCCGCCGGCGACGACCGACGAGGGCCGGATCGACGAGACGGTCACCCTGTCGGCGACGTTCACCAGCATCGACAACCGCACCGTCGACTGCCGCACCGAAGGCGCCTGCGAGCTGGTGGTCTTCGGCACCCGGGTCCACGGACCGGAGTCCGTCCGCCACCCGCTGAGCTTCGAACCGGCGGACATCAGCTGACCGACGCCTGCTCCGGTGCCGGTATGTCGCGGAGCCGGCGCAGCGGGGAGAACACCACGAACAGCGAGGCGCTCCACATGCCGAGCGCACACACCCACAGCGTCGGCCTCAGCCCTGCCGTCGCGCCGAGCACGCCGCCGAACAGCGAACCGAGCGGGATGACCCCGTAGGAGATCCACAGGTAGACGGCGCTCACCCGGCTCTGCAGCACAGGCGGACAGACCGTCTGCCGGTAGGAGATCGCCGCCGTGTTGAACAGGACGGCATTGGCCGACAGGGCGGTCAGGCCGATCCCGTACAGGGCAAGTCCCCAGCCGGGCTGCGCCAAGGGCATCAGGAAGTACAGCGGGCCGGGCACCAGCATGGAGACCCAGACGATCCGTGCGGTGCCCACCCGGGCGGCGATGCGAGGGGCGAGTGCGCCGGTGAGCAGGCCGCCCACGGAGCCCAGGCTGAACACCAGCCCCACGGCCGCCGCGGGCGCACGCAGTTCGCGCAGTATGAAGGTGACCGCGATCGACGAGGTGGCGATCACGAAGAAGTTGGAGACGCTGGTGCAGAGGAGGAGCCGGCGCAGGATGGTGCGTCGGCGGACGAAGGCCAGCCCCTCGCCCATGGCCGCTTTGAAGGATGCGAAGGAGACGCGTTGCGCGGCGCCTGGCTCGTCGGCCGCGGAGGCGGGGACGCGGATCAGGCCGAGCGTCAGCGCGCTGAGGGCGTAGGTCAGGACGTTCGCGAACAGGGCGCGCGAGGAGCCGGCCAGACCGACCAGCGTGCCGCCCACGGCGGGCCCGGCCAGCTCCGCGAGCGACTCGCACATGCCCAGCTTGCCGTTGCCCTCGATCAGTTGGGAGCCGTGCACCAGTTTCGGCAGCTGGCTGCGGTAGGCGACCGTGAACAGCACGGTCAGTGTGCCGGAGAGGCCGACGACCGTGTACAGGTACGGCAGGCTCAGCCGGCCCGTCAGGCCTGCGAGGGGGGCCGACGCGATCAGCAGCATGCGGGCCACGTCGCAGCCGATCATGATCCTGCGCTGGTCGTACCAGTCGGCGATGACGCCCGCCGGCAGCGAGAAGACCAGGTAGGGGAGCCAGCCGACGAAGCTCAGCAGCGAGACCTCGAAGGTGCCGGCGTGCAGCACCTTGAGGGCGAGGAGCGGCAGGGTGACCATGGCCACCTGCGGTCCGAGCGTTCCCGCTCCCTGGCCGCACCACAGCAGCATGAAGTTCCTGTTGCGCCACAGCGATTCCCCGGATCCCGCCGTGACATCCCGCTGCTGCGGTGGCGCCTCCTGCCTCACGGCTCTTTCCCCTCCCCGTGTTCCGGTGATCGTCGTGATCATCCGCAGGAAGGTAGCGCCGCCGCCCGGCCGCGGTCGAAGGGATTTCGCCGGTCACCCGCGAGGTTGATGTTAGGTTAGCCTCACCTTCATGAATTTCGTGCACCTCGCCGCGTCCACGGCCTACGCCACCCCGCCTCTCTGGCGGATCCTGACCAAATCCGGCTATTTCGTGGGACTGTGCGGTGCCGTCGGCTTCACCGTGACGTACGCGGCGGCGATACGCCCGGCGCTGCGCGCGCCGGACAGCGAACGCGGTGACGTCGAGGCCCTGCGCCGGCGCGCGGCGGTGTCCCTGGCCTGGGCCGGAGTGGTGCTGCTGGTCGCGGGCTACTTCCAGCTCGCGGCCCGGGTGGCCCGCGCCGGCAAGGGCATACCGTTCGGCGACGCGCTCGCGCCGGGACGGATCTGGGACTTCCTGCGCGCACCGGCGGCGCACGGCGCGTGGGTGCCGCAGGGCACGATCTACCTGGTCCAGAACGTCGTGCTCGTCCTGGCCTCCGCCGCCCTCGTCGCGCTGTTCAGCCCAGGTGCACGCCGCCATCTGAACACCCTTGCGCTGACCGCCCTGCCGCTCTCGGCCGCGGTGACGCTCGTCGCCGCCGTACCGGCCACCGCTCCCGCGAACGCGGACCGTGTGCTCGACCTCGTCTTCGACCAGGTCCACATCGTCAGCGGCACGGTGTGGACCGGGGGCCTGGTCCTGCTCGTCGCCCTCGCCGGCGTCCGCCGCCGACTGGGCGGGAACGCCGGGCTGCTGTGGGCGGACATCTGGCGGCGCTTCAGCCTCGTCGCCCTGGTCTGCGTCGGTGCGGTGCTGACGTCCGGCCTGTGGATCTCGTGGAAGCACGTGGGCGGCATCGGGCAGCTGTGGACGACGACCTACGGCCTCTTCCTGCTCGTCAAGACCCTGCTGGTGCTCGGCATGGTCGCGGCCGGCGGCGTCAACCAGTTCTGGCTGATGCCGCGCATCGCCCGGGCCCGCCGGGCCGATGCGACGGCCCCGCTCCTGCACCTGACACTGCGGCACTTCCCGAAGGTCGTCTGGGCCGAGGTCGCCCTCGGGGCCGGCGTCCTGGCCGTCGTCCCCTTCCTGAGCGGTTCGGCGCGCCAGCCCGGCAGCCCGGCGCCCGTCGCGACCGGCAGCGTCTTCGCCGTCGGTGCCCTGCTCGTGCTCACCCTTGTTGCTTCGCTCTGCATGACCGCCAAGGCCTCCGACGTCCTCTCCCGGCGTGAGGTCGCGGCCGCGGCCTGACCCGACGCCGGGCCGGGCCGCCGCGTCACGGCGCGGGCGCGTACGGCAGGGTGCGGACGTGCTCGTGGGCGAGGCCGGCGAAGGCGCGGGTGCTCGCCGGCCGAGGTCGTATTTCGAACTGGGCACCTTCTACGAGGAGTTCGCCATGAGCTGGGACGAGCGCCGGATGCCCATGCACTACGGACGGCGAACGCCGCGTCGTCGGCCCCCCGCCACCGCCTGAGCATCCCGTTGGGCCGTCCGGTCGAGGCACGCGCGCGGCGGCCGGGCGGTGCGGGGAAGCTTGCCGCAGGGGCAGCAGTCACGCGGTGGGAGGTCGACGATGCGGCCGGTGCGACGGGGGGCCAGGGCCGCGGCGCTCGGGGAGTACCTGCGCGGTGCGCTGTGGGTCCTGCCGGGGGCGGCTGCGGCGCTGGCCCTGGTGGCGGGCAGCCTGCTCTCGCGCGTGCGGATCCCGCCGGGCTCGGTGTTCCGGCCGCTGGCGTTCGCCGGTACCGCGGACGACGCCCGCCAGGTGCTGATCACGATCGCCTCGACCATCGTGACCGTGATCGCGCTGGTCCTCGGCCTGACGATCGTCACCCTCCAGCTGGCCTCGACGCAGTTCTCCCCCCGGCTGCTGCGCAACTTCCTGCGCGACCGTCCCAACCAGGTGGTGCTCGCCACCTTCGTCGCCACGTTCGCCTACAGCACCGCCGGGCTCTACACCGTCCGTGCCGTCGGCGGCGCGGACTTCCCCCGGCTCGCCGTCTCCGGGGCGATCGCGCTGATCTTCCTCAGCCTCGGGATGCTGGTGTTCTTCGTGCACCACATCGTGCACTCGATCAAGATCGACACGATCATGACCTCGGTCGCCGAGGCCGCCGGCCGCGCGGTGCGGGCCTACACCCCCGAGGGTCCCGGCACCGACCGCGCGGGGCCGGTCCCGCCTCCGGGAGCGCTCGCGCTGGCCGCCACGCGCTCCGGCTACGTGCAGACCGTCCAGCCCGCCCTGCTGCTGGAGGCGGCGGCGGGGCAGGACGCCGTGGTGGCGATCGTCCCGCGGGTGGGCGACCACATCGTGGCCGGGACGGCGCCCCTGGCCCTGGTCTGGTCGCGTCGGGGCGGGCCGCCGGCCGACGCTCCTGCGCTGGCCCGCGCGGTGCACCATGCCGTGCAGATCGGCACCGAGCGCACACTGCAGCAGGACGTCATGTTCGGCCTCCGCCAACTCGTCGACATCGCACTGCGCGCCCTGTCACCCGCGGTCAACGACCCGTACACCGGCGTCCAGACGCTCGACCGGCTCTCGGTGCTCGTCGACGCACTGGGCAGGCGCACCCTCGGCGACGACATCAGGACGGACGGGGCGGGCGTGGTCAGGGCGGCCGTCGCCGGTCCCGCCTTCGCCGACTACCTCGACCTCGCGTGCGGCCAGATCCGCCGGTACGGCGCCGGCGAACCCGCCGTGTGCCTGGCGCTGTTGCGTCTGCTGACGACGGCCGCCGCCTCCGTCACCGACGCCCGCCGCCGGGCCGCCGTCACGGATCAGGCCCGGCTCGTCCTGGCCGCCGCCGAGTCCCGCATCGCCCAGCCCGACGACCGGTCGGCGGTCCGCGAACTCGGCGCCCGGCTCATGTCGCTGCAGGCATCCGCCCCGTGAGGGGCGCCCTTCCTGCTGTCGCCGACCATGCCGGCGAAGGCCCGGGCCAGCGGAGGGAGTGCGTCCCAGCGGCGCACCGCCCAGCCGACGGAGAGCGGCGGCAGCGCGGGGACGGGCACGAGGCGCAGCGGAGTGTCGCCGCCGGAGGCGGGCAGGCCCGGCAGGGCGGGCACCACCGCGTGCCCCAGGCCCAGTTCGGCGAGCAACAGGGCGGTGTCCCAGTCGGCGACACTGGTGTCCGAACCGGCCCGGACGCCGAGTTCGGCGAAGGCCGCGTCCAGGTGGGCGCCGGAGACGGAGTGCGGCGGCAGCCGCACGAGCGGGACGCCGTTGAGGTGCGCGGGATCGATGTGCGGGCGGTCCGCGAGTGGGTCACCGCTCCGTACCGCGAGCACCCAGGGCAGGTCGAGGACGGGCCGCTGCTCGATCCCGCGCACCGGTTCGCCGATGGTGATCCAGGCCAGGTCGAGGTCCCCGGAGAGCAGGGCGTCGAAGCAGCGGCGGCCGGAGCTCTCGATCCGGAACTCCAGGCTCACCCCGGGGTACTGCCGGCGGAAGGCGACGACGGCATCGGCCATGAAGTGCCGTACGGTCGTGCCGCCGGTGGCGATGCGCACCGCGCCGCTCTCCCCGTTCACCAGGTCCCCGATGCGGCGCAGCGCGACGTCGAGCCCTGCGAGCCCGTCGGCGGCGGCCTCGCACAGGATGCGTCCCGCCGCCGTGGGCACGACGCCGCGCGGCCGGCGCTCCAGCAGGCTCACGCCGGTCTCCCGTTCCAGGCGCTTGACGTGCTGGCTCACCGCCGACTGCGTACAGGTCAGTTCACGGGCCACGGCACTGAGGCTGCCGGCCCGGCACACGGCGACGAACACCCGAAGATCATCCAGAGTCACGAAACCCAAGCTACGCCTTGGGTCCCGGCCAGCAATTCCCAGGATTGACTGGACACTCGGGCGGCACGAGGATCGTCGCAGGGCCCAGGCGGCAACCCGCTCGGCGCCTTCGCACGAATCCGGATCGGGCGAAGGCGGCGGGCGGGTGCCGACCGCTCCTTGCCGCTCCTTGCAATCCTTGCCACTTCTTGCCGCTCCTTGCCGCTCCTTGCCGAAAGGACATGGCGCGTGTCCGCTCCTCCTGCCTCAACCGACCAGGCCGTCACCCTCCTTCGCCGGCTCGGGGCCGACAGCGTCGCCCACCCCGGCGGCACCCTCCTGGCCCACCTCCGGCGCGTGCAGGCCCGGCTGGCCGCGTGGAACGCCCGCCCCGCCCTGCAACTGGCAGGCCTGTGCCATGCGGTGTACGGCACCGACGGCTTCCCCACGCCCCTGCTCCCGCCGGCGCGGCGTGCGGACCTTGCGGCGGTGATCGGCGTCGAGGCCGAAGGCGTCGTGTACGTGTACGCCGCGTGCGACCGGAAGCTCACCTACCCGGCCCTCGGCCAGGACACCGCCTTCCATGACCGGTTCAGCGGCCGTGCCCGCGTCCTGGAACCCCAGGCGCAACGGGACTTCGCCGAGCTGTCCGCCGCCAACGAACTCGACATCGCCCAGGCCGACCCGGCCTTCCGCGACACATGGGGTCCCGAACTGCTGGTGCTGTTCGCCCGGTTGAAGGATCTGTTGAGCGCCGACGCCTGGCGCGATTGCCGTGCTCTGCTCGCGGGGTCGTGAGATTCGTCGTCGGTCGCCGTCCATCAGAGGTTTCGAGCCCGCCTCGTCACTTGGACGGGTGAAGCTGTCCCGATTGTCATCTGATGGTCGTGGCGCGCCGCTTTCATGGATATGTCGATGAGGCTGCGCGTATCAGGGGGGCCGCTTGGATCGCCGTATGTTTCAGAGCCGACTGCTCGCACTGGGCGGTCTGACCGCGGCCGGGGCGCTGCTCGGGGTGCCGGAAGGGGAAGCCGCCGGTCCGGGGCCTCATGGGGTGCCGTGCCGGCGGTCGTTGACGGAGTACGGGCTGCCGTCCGCCGAGGAGACGCACGAGATCGTCAAAGTGCCGGGCAGGCCGATGGCGTTGGTGTCCCAGATGTCCAACAGCCGCCTGGTCAAGCTGCGTCTGGACCCGCGCACCGAGCAGGTGACGGGCATCAGGGCGTTCGCGCTGGGGCCCTCGCATGCGATGCTGCACGGGCTGGCGGTCTCGTCGCGCCACCCCGGGAGGATCTGGGCCACGCACGAGGGCGGGAACCGGCTGCTCCTGGTGGACCCACGGCCGGACGCACTCGACGACGCGCCGCGCATCGAGAGGGAGATCGCCGTTCCCGGCGGCGGCCACGGACCGCACTACATCAGCGAGTACGGCGACATGCTGTGGGTGACGCTGAAGGAGAGCAATCAGGTGCTCGCCCTGGACCACACCCGTCCGGGCCGCCACCGGCTCTTCGAGGCGCGGCCCCAGCCCATCTTCGCCGCGCAGCATCCGGTCAGCGGGGACTTCTACGTCAGCCAGGACGGCGCGAGCACGGTGCTGCGGATCGACCCGCGCAGCGGACGCACGGTACAGATTCCCGTCCCGGCGGATCAGGGCAGCACGCCGGTCGGCCTGGTCGGCGGACCCGGCGGCGTGTGGGTGGTGCTGCTCGGCACGGCGCAGGCGGGGACGGGCACCTTCGGCCGCATCGGTGCGGACGGCCGGATCGCCTGGCACCGGCTGCGCGATCCGCGGGGACATGCGGCGGGGTTGCTGCATCTGGCGTTCGACCCGCCGGGCTCGCGGCGTGAACGGGAGCCCGGCGTCTGGCTGCTGGGGTCGTCCATCGTCTCCGACACCGCACAGGACATTGTCGTCCGGGTGCGGTTCGACCCGTCGTGGACGCGGATCGTCGGGGAGGAGTACGCGGCGCTGCCGACGCAGCGGTGCAAGGCGCACCGTCTGCTGCCGCTGGAGAACAGCGTGTTCGTCACCGAGCTGACCACGGCCACGGTGGCGCAGTTGATTGGTTCCGGGGTCTCCGGCGTGTGCCGCTGAGGTTCCGCGGGTGCGCATGGCGACCGCCGGGGCCCGCGGCTGCGGGCCCCGGTGCGGGCGTTCACTTGCCGGTGGTGAGGACCATGCGGAAGCGGGCGTCGCCGTTGAGCATCCGCTCGAACGCGGCGCCGGTCTCCTCCAGCGGCATCGTCTCGATCATGGGACGCACGCCGCTGAGGGCGGTGAAGGCCATGGTCTCCTCCACGTCCTGGGCGGTGCCGGAGGGGTGGCCGTGGACGGTGCGGCTGCCCATGATCAGTTGGAGCGGGCTGATGGCCAGCGGCTCGGGGGTGGCGCCGATGACGACCAGTTCGCCGCGGTGGGCGAGGCCGTCGACGGTCGCGGACATCGCGGCGGAGCTGGCCGCCGTGGCCAGCACCACCTTCGCGCCGCCCAGGGCCTGGAGGGCCTCGGCCACGTCGGTCGCGGTGCTGTCGATGTAGTGGCGGGCGCCGAGCTTGTGGGCGAGGTCCTTCTTGTCGGCGCCGCGGGCGATGGCGACGGTGTCGTGGCCGAGCGCGGTCGCGTACTGGACGCCGAGGTGGCCCAGCCCGCCCAGGCCGAGCACGGCGACGAGGTCGCCGGGGCGGGCGGCGGAGTGCCGCAGGGCGTTGAAGGTGGTCACTCCCGCGCAGCCCAGGGGAGCGGCCTCGACCGCGGAGAGCTCGTCGGGGATGCGTGCGAGCGCGCTCACGGGGGCGACCATGGCCTCGGCGTAGCCGCCGGGGTAGGCCCAGCCGGGCACCTGCAGGTTGGCGCAGTCGATGAAGTCGCCTTCCCGGCACGGGCGGCAGTGGCCGCAGTGGCCGCCGAACCAGCCGACCGCCACCCGGTCGCCGGCCTGCCAGCCGGTCACGCCCTCGCCCAGGGCGTCGATGCGCCCGGCCACCTCGTGGCCGGTGACCAGGGGGAACCCGACGCCGGGGAAGGCGTTGTGGACGAAGGCGGCATCGGTGTGGCACACGCCGCACGCCTCGACGGTGATGCGGACATGGCCGGGGCCGGGCTGGGGCAGCTCGCGCTCGACGATCTCGAACTTTCCGCCCGGGGAGCTCACCTGGGCAACACGCATGGACGTCATGGCAGAGGTCTCTTTCCTCGATGAAGCACTCGATGGAGCACTCGATGAAGCGCTGGGAGAAGGCCGGGCCGCTGTGGGCCGGGCGGGGACAGGGGCGAGCGGCGCCCGCTGTGCCATCAACGGTACACCCATTTGTGTAGCGTCGCTATATCGCGGGACGGGTTTCTTTACCGGTCCACCCCGGCCCCCTATATCGTTGCTATATGACCGCCAGTCCCCGAGAACGCATCCTCCAGGCCGCCGCCCGGCTGCTCGCCGCCTCCGGCGGGGCCCCCGTGTCCACCCGCGCGGTCTGCGAGGCCGCCGGTGTCGGGGCCCCGACGCTCTACCACCACTTCGGCGACAAGCAGGGCCTCTTCGACGCCGTCGTCGCCCACGGCTTCGAGCAGTACCTGGCCGGGAAGAAGGCCGCCGGATCCACCGGGGACCCGGTCGAGGACCTGCGGCGCGGCTGGGACGCCCACGTCGGGTTCGGCCGCACCCATCCCGCCTTCTACGCGCTCATGTACGGCACCCCGCGCCCCGGCCCGCCCCCGGCCGCCGCCCGGGAGGCCCACGGCGCCCTGCTCGAACTGTGCCGCCGCATCGCCCTCGCCGGACGGCTGCGGACCGCCCCGGAACTGGCCGCGCAGATGGTGCTCGCCGCCAACACGGGCGTCACCCTGTCCCTGATCGCCGGCCCCGACCCCGCCCCCGACGCCGAACGGCTCTCCCACCGCACCCGCGACGCGATCATCGACGCCGTCACGACCGCGGAGACCGGCACCGCGGCCACCGGCACGGGCCCGCCCGACGCCGGACCGCACAGCGCCGCCGCCACCCTCGCCGCCGCGCTCGCCCACCGCGACGCGCCGGGACTGACCGCGAACGAGACGCTGCTGCTGCGCGACTGGCTGCGCCGCATCACCGACAACGGGGCTCCGGCCGGGTGAGGTCCGGCCGTGAGCCGACCGGGCAAGCTCCCGGTGGCGGGGCGGCACCGCGTGCGGTGTGCTGGTGCGGGAGCGAGCACCCCGTACCCCCTGGAGGCACCGTGAGCATCGCCCTCGACAAGCTGACCGAACCGGCTGTACGAGCCTTCGTCGCCGCCGTCAACGCAGGCGACCGCGAGGCCTTCGCGGCGGCCCTCACGCCCGGGGCCACCATGTCCGACGACGGCAGCGATCGCGACGTCGACGACTGGACCGAGAAGGAGATCTTCTCCTCCGCCGGACACATGGACATCGTGTCGCAGACCGGTGACGGGCTCGGGTTGGTCGTCAACTACCGCAATGACACGTGGGGGGAGATGCGCACCGCCTGGCACTTCACGGTGGACGGCGGGAAGGTCGGCCGGTTCGAGACCGGGCAGGCGTGAGTGCCGCGGGCCGAGCGCTCCGCGGGAAGTGCGGTGTGTCAACTGCGGGCTCGTTGTGGCTTGTCGCGCAGTTCCCCGCGCCCCTTTGGGGCGCGATCACGCACCGGACTTCGCCAAGCCCGCTCAGACGATCACCAGTGTCGTCGGGGAGCGTCGTCTGCGCCCCGGGTGAACTCACCGACCGCCCCTCGTACTTCCCCTTGATCACGGTGCCGTCGGCCGGCGAGACGACCCTAAGCCGGGTCGGACGGCAGCACGTACCGACCGCACGGCGCGCGGTACGGCACGCGCGCCTCGGCAAGTGGGCCTCGGAAGGGGCCGGTTCAGTCGAGCCGAGCACTGTAAAGCTCGCTTGACACCGAGCAAGGGTGTCAAGCACCCTTTACATGTGCGGAACAGGGTCAGAGAACTGCGGTCGTTGCGTGGACTTTCCCAGGGCGGGCTGGGTGAGGCCCTGGGGGTCTCGCGGCAGACGATCAACGCCATCGAGACCGAGCGGTACACGCCTTCCCTGCCGCTCGCCTTGTCCATGGCCAAGTACTTCGACGTCAGCGTGGAGGAGATGTTCTATGTCGACGAGGGTCCAGCAGATGAATGACATATCGATGAGGCGGGCCGTGCCGGCCTTCTTCCTCGGTGTCGGGGCCGTCTGCCTGGTCGCGGCGACGGTCGGTGGCCACCTCGGCATCGGCCTGGTGATGATCGGGGTCATGGCGCTCTGCAGCCTCGCCGTGATCCTGCTGGGGCGCCGGAGCGAGACCTACCGGGGCATCACCGAGGAGCCCGACGAACGGTTCGCCCTGATCGGGCAGCGCGCCTGGGCCGGCACGGGCGTGATCCTGACCCTGGGGAACCTCGGCGCCTTCGTCGGCGACCTGGCAAGTGGAGGGAGCGGCGGCCCCTACGCCTGGATGGTCGGGGTCGGTGCCGTCGCGTACATCGCGTTCGTCGCCCTCGGGCGCCGGTACTCCTGAGGATCCGCCCCCCCGCGTGTCGTCGAACCGGCCTCAGAGCGGGGGCAGTTCGTCGAGTGCGGGCCGGATGGCCCGCTCGGCCTTCTCCGGGTACGGGAAGCCGTGGGCCCCGGCCACTTCCGCGGCCAGCTCGGCGAAGAGGTCGGCGGTGGCGCGTGCGCTGCGGAGGATGTCCTCGGCGGTGAATCCGCCGAAGGTCTCCGGCAGGCGCTCCCACACTCCCGGTGCCGCCCACCGGCGCATGCGCGTGCCGCCGTACCAGACGTCGTGGCCGGCGCCGTGCCGCGTCAGGGCGTGCCACTCGATCATGGTCTGCAGCAGCTCCTTTGCGGTCCAGTCCCGGGACTTGGCCACCCACAGCTCACCACGGGCCAGGCAGCGCGGCAGGTGCGCCGTCTCGAACCAGAACTCCGCGCAGAGTTCGTGGAATTCCCGGGCATCGGGCAGCGCGGCGGCCGGAGGCGTGCCCGGGGCCGTGGGCAGCCGGGCGGCGGTCCCGTCGCGGTCGAAGAGTACTTCGTAGCCGCGCACGTGCACGTCGTCCAGCCCTGCCGTTGCCAACTCGGCCAGCCGGGACACCGGCAGGATCTGGAAGTCGGCCTTCACGCCGTCCTCGAAGAACACCAGCCGCGCCGGGTTGTCCCACGGCCCGTCCAGCCCGACCGAGACCAGCACCGGGCCGATGGCGCCGACCCATTCCTCCGATTCCGCGTACTGCTCCGGGTCGGTCGTGTACAGCTCGATGTCGTGGTCGGAGACGGCGTCGGCCGTGCCGTCGCGCCGGGCCCGCGAGCCCGTACGCAGCACGGCACGGATGTCGGGCCGGGGCCGTGCCCACTCCAGCACCCGTATGACGAACTCTTCTTCGGCCTCTTCACCGGCTGCGGAACGCATCACCCCACGACCCTACGTGACCCGCCACCGACGTCGGCGCGGTGATGCGGGCGAGCAGGCCGCCGCCGTGGCGGTCCGGAGGGAACTCCGGCACGCCACGGCCCTGTGTCCCCGTATAGGGATCAGGTGTTGGTGCCGGTGGCCCAGACCGGCCGGCCGTCCCGGTTGTAGATCACCAGGTTGTGGTCGTCCTGCAGGGCCAGGACGGAGCCGCGGTTGTCCTCCGACCCGGTCCCCGACTCCCAGACGACGTTCTGGTCCTCGTCGAAGACGATGAGGTTGCCGTCGTACGCGAAGAGGGCCTCACGCCCGTTCGGGTAGACGTTCTCGGCCTGCCACGTCGGTTTGTCCTCCTGGTAGAGGACGAAGTTCCCGTCCTCCTGCAGGCGCAGGGACGAGTCGCCCCTTCCGTTGGTCAGCGCCTGGTTCTGCACGATCCTGGTACCGGCCGGGAACTTGGCATCAGCCATACTCGTGCCCTCCTCGGTGTGGATGCGGGGCTCCTTTCCCCCGGAGCGCCCCACACGCTACCGACGTGCCCGCAGTGGCATCAGGGCGTAAAGCGCGTGTCCGGAATGCCACGGGTGGCGCGGCCTGCGCCCCGTTTGCGCGCTCCAGTGCCACCCTTCATATCCGGTCAGAGGTACGGCTGTTGTGCCTGGCGCACCTTGTGGGTGACCTCCCGTACGTACGCCCCGGCCAATCCGGGGCGGGCCGGGGCGGTGGACGTGGCGCGGTGTGGACCCTGGCCGGTGTTCCGCTACCCTCGCGCTCAGAACAGATGTTCGACTGAAGGGTTGTCAAATGTTCCTCGGTTTGCGGACAGTGATCTATCCGGCTCCGGACCTCGATGCCGCCAAGGCCTGGTGGACCTCCGTGCTCGGTGTCGAGCCCTATTTCGACGAGCCGTTCTACGTCGGCTTCACCGTCGGCGGATACGAGCTGGCGCTCGACCCGAACGCCGACCCCTCGGCAGGGCCGGTGACGTACTGGGGTGTCCCGGATGCCGACAAGGCGCTGGAGAGGCTCGTCGCCGCCGGTGCGACGGTGCGTCAGGAGGTCCGCGAGGTCGGCGGCGCGATCCGCGTCGCGACCGTGGCCGACCCCTCCGGTTCCGTCGTCGGGCTGATCGAGAACCCCCACTTCGCGCTCCCCGGCACGCCGCCCGCGGTCGGCGAAGGGCCGGGCCGGTAGCCGGGCGCGCGCCCGGACCGGGGAGGGGCGTACGGGCCGCCCCGCCCCGGCCGTCGGGCTCAGCGGAGGACGACGTTGTGGGCGGGCGAGACGTCCGGCTGGAGGTCCGCGTAGCCCAGGTCGGCGATGATGGGTCCGAGGATCTTGGCGAAGGCCTCGAACGACTCGGGGGACTCCCACACGTCGGTGACCCGCCAACAGCCCCCGACGGAACCGGCGATGTGGGCGATCAGTCCGGGCACGGGCAGGTCGGCCGGCGAGGCGAAGCCCCGGCCTTCGGTGACGCGGTCGATGCAGGTGTCGTACAACTCCCGGGCGGCAGGCGTGTCTTCCATGTCGAAGGTGACGATGATGGCCATGGTCGGGTGCTCCTGTCCGTTCTCCACCGGGTTCGGCGGACGCCGCCTCACGGTCTCCCCGGCCCGACTGCGGCGGCAATGGCGTGCGGGGAGGCTCGTCGGAGCGCCGGGAGCTGAAGCGCGTGCAAGTGCTCGCCGTGCAGGCCCCTCACGCCCCTCGGGCCGGAGCCTGCCGGATATTGTTTTGGTCCATGCGTTCCATAACGTGCTACGGTGACGATCATGGGTCGACCGCGACAGTTCGATGAGCAGCAGGCGGTGGCGGCGGCGTGCGGCGCCTTCTGGGCGAAGGGGTACGAGGCCACTTCCACGCAGGACCTCTGCGAGGCCACCGGCCTCGGCCGGAGCAGCATCTACAACACCTTCACCTCGAAGGACCACCTCTTCCGGCGCGCCCTGGCGCACTACGCCGACACCATGACGGCACGTCAGCTCGCCCTGCTCGGCGAGGAGGGGCGCAGTGCCGTGGAGCGGATCCGCGCCCTGTTCGAGGTGGTCGTCGACGGGGAGATGGAGAACCGCCGCCTGGGCCACGGCTCCGGCTGCTTCACCGTGAACACCGTCACCGGTCCGGCCGCGGACGATCCCGGCGTCGCGGAGATCCTGACCAAGGATCTGGAGCGGCGTCTCGGTGCGTTCCGTGCCGTGATCGAGGAGGGGAAGCGGGACGGATCCGTCCGTTCGCCGCGCGACCCCGCCGGACTGGCCTGGTACCTGAGCTCGGTGATCGCCGGGATGAGGGTCGCCGCCCAGTCCGGTGCCGACCGCGCCGCGCTGGAGCAGATCGCCGCTGCCGGGATCGACGTACTCGGTCGCTGACGTTCGCCCGCCGTCTGCCCGTACTCGCTGCGGGCCGGCTTTTTCACATCCGTTTTTTGGTCTGATCAGTACAGAATC
This sequence comes from Streptomyces sp. NPDC002536, assembly GCF_053594995.1. NCBI lineage: Bacteria > Bacillati > Actinomycetota > Actinomycetes > Kitasatosporales > Streptomycetaceae > Streptomyces > Streptomyces sp. NPDC002536. The sequence goes on along the minus strand of NZ_JBSFWU010000011.1, from coordinate 34,148 downwards.
AAGGGGGGTCTTTCGCATGCCCAAGTCCGTCCATCTCATGGCGCTCGGCATCTTCGCCATGGTCACCAGCGAGTTCCTGGTCGGCGGCCTCATGCCGCAGATCGCCGACGACCTTCACGTCGGCATCGCCCAAGTCGGCTACCTCATCACGGCGTTCGCCCTCGCCATGGCCCTCGGCGGGCCCTTCGCCACGGTCGCCGTCCTCAGACTCCGGCCCAAGACCGCGCTGATGACGCTCTTCGCCGTCTTCCTCGCCGGCAACGTCCTGGCTGCCGCCGCCACCGGTTACGGCGTCATGCTCGCCGCCCGCGTCGTCACCGGCACGGCCTCCGCGGCGTTCTTCGGCGTCTCGCTCTCCGTCGTCGCCCAGATCACCTCGCCGGAGGTGCGCGGCCGCGCCATCGGCGTCGCCATGCAGGGCCTCATGGTCGGCACCCTCCTCGGGCTGCCCCTCTCCACGCTCGTCGGCCAGCAGTGGGGCTGGCGCGCGGGGTTCGTCGCCGTCGGCGCCATCACCGTCGTCGCCGCCGTCGCCACGGCCGTCGCCGTGCCGTCCCTCGAACACGCCGACGGGGCAGGCGACTTCCGCGACGAGCTCGCCGTCTTCCGCAACGGCAGGCTCTGGCTCGTCCTGTGCACCTCGATGCTGGTCATCGGCGCCACCTTCGCCGCGTTCTCCTACTTCACGCCGATCCTGACCGAGGTCACCGGCTTCTCCCGCGGCACCGTCCCGCTGCTCCTCCTCGGCTACGGCGCTGCAACGGTCGTCGGCAACACGGTCGTTGCCCGTTTCGCGGACTCCCACACCATCCGGGTGCTCGTGACGGGACTCGCCCTCAACGCGGTGTTCCTGACGGCGTTCGCACTGCTCGCGGACCTCAAGGCGCCCGCCGTCGCCGCCATGACGGGCATCGGGCTCGTCGGGGTCACCCTCAACCCGGCGATGATCAGCCGGGTGCAGCGCACGGCGAATGCGCGCCCGCTGGTCAACACCGTCCACTCGTCCTTCATCACGCTCGGCGTGGTGATCGGCTCAGGACTCGGCGGTGCCGCCACCGACAGCTACGGGCTCCGGGCACCGCTGTGGCTGGGCGCGGGCACAGCGGTGCTCGGGTTGCTCACGCTGATACCGGACGTGGTGCGGGTGGCGCGGGTGCGGGTGCCGAAGGCCGCTTGAGCAGGGGCACCCCGGCGGGTCAGGGCGGTGGAGCGGGTCCGCCGGGGGACTTGAGCACGGAGAGGCGGCGCCGGTACTCCTCGTCGTCGATCTCGCCACGGGCGAAGCGCTCGGCGAGGATCTGCTCGGGCGTGGGAGTGGGCGTGGGTGCCGTGGACGCGGTCGGCCGGGTGTGCTCGCGGGGGCGGCCGAAGGCGCGGAAGAGCAGCACGAGGGCAGCGATGACCACTGCCCAGAAGAGGATCATGCTGATCGACATGGCGGCCAGCCCCCAGCCGCCGACGTGGTGGCCGTACCAGGACATCATTGCGCGTCACCTCCATACCTCCATGCGGAGCGTTTCGACGTCCTGTTGCCACTGTGCCTCGGGAACGGCCGCACTGCAGGGGCCACCGGGCCGGTCCGGCCCGGTGGCCTTCGGGGCGAGGGCGTCAGCCGTTCAGCGCGGCGACGCCGGCCTGGGCGAACTTCTCGTCGAGGTCGCCGCTGGGTGCGCCGGCCACGCCGACGGCCGCGACCGGGGCGCCCTTGGCCTGGACCGGGGCGCCGCCCGGCAGGAAGAGGGTGCCGGGGATGTCCTTGAGGTTCGGGGTCTGGGAGAGGCGGCCCATCAGAGCCGAGGTCGGTGCGTTCCAGGAGACGGCGGTGAAGGCCTTCTTCTCGGCGGACTCGTACGACTGCGGGCCCGCACCGTCGCCGCGCAGGGTGACGAGGGTGTTGCCGTTGCGGTCGACGACGGCCACGGAGACCTTCTGGCCCTCCTTCGCCGCGGCGTCGAGGGCGGCCTGCGCGGCCTTGGTGGCGGCGGCGATCGTGAGGTGGGTGGACTGGGCGAGGTTCCGGTCGGACGCGTCGGCCTTGACCGTCGACTTGGCCGCGGCCGCCGGGGCGGCGGCGCTCGCGGCGGCGGCGCCGACGGCTCCGGCCGCGAGGACGGCGGCGGCGGTGGTGGCGATCTTCGCGGTGCTGAACTTCTTGGTGTCGGTCATGATCCGATCCTCCGGCCGGTTCCCCTCGCGGGGCCTCGGCCTGCGGGCTGCTCGTGCCGTGCCCGACGGCCGACACCTCTGTCAACCGATCGGTTGATGCGAGGATGGCCGCACCGACCGAGGATGGGTGCGTATGCGCAGGTGAGGAGAGTGCGATGCGGCAGGCAACGCCGTCGGCGGAGGAGGCCGCGGATCCGGTGCGGGCGGCGTCCGACGACCCCGACGGCACGGGCAGTCCCGGTCCCGAGCAGGCCGCGGGGTCCGGGGAGCGCCCCCTCGCGCTCGTCATGCACGCCGCGTTCTTCCTCCTGCTCGCCGCTTCGCTGGCCCGGTTCCTCGTCCGGCACCCCGGCAACCCCCACACCTCGTGGATCATCGGGCTCTCCGCCGTCCTGGCCCTGCTGTACCTGCTCGGTCCGGCGCCGCTCGCGCGGCCCGCACCGCGCCGGCTCGCTCGGCTGGGAGCCGTCGTCGCCGTCTGGATGGTGCTGGTCGTGCTCGCGCCGAGCTTCGCCTGGTGCGCGGTGCCGCTGTTCTTCACGGGCCTGCGCACCCTGCCCTCGCGCGCAGCGCTCGCCCTCGTCGCCATGCTCACCGCCTTCGTGGTCGCCGCCCAACTGAAGCTGTCGACGGGCGGTTTCGACCCGAACCTGGTCCTCGCCCCGCCCGCCGTCGCCGCCATCGCCACCGCCGTCTTCGTCCACATGCAGCGCCAGGCCGACCGGCAGCGGCAGTTGATCGACGACCTCATCCGCACCCGGCGCCACCTGGCCGCCACCGAGCGCCGCGAGGGCACGCTCGCCGAGCGGCAGCGCCTGTCCATGGAGATCCACGACACCCTCGCGCAGGGCCTGTCCAGTCAGCAGATGCTGCTCCAGGCGGCCGACCGGGTCTGGACGGCGGAGCCCGACACCGCCCACCAGCACGTCCGCACCGCCGCCTCGATCGCCGGCCGGAACCTCGCCGAGGCGCGCCGCCTCGTCCACGACCTCGCCCCCGCCGACCTCGCCGACGGCGGCAGCCTGGAGCAGGCCCTGCGCGCGCTGGCGGCCCGCGCCGCGCAGGAGTCCGGCGGGCTCGCCGTCCGCTGCATCGTCGAGGGCTCCCCGGCCTTCCCCCTGCCCGGCCGGACGGCCTCCGCGCTGCTGCGCATCGCCCAGGGCGCACTCGCCAACGTCCGCGAGCACGCCGGCGCCGGCACGGCCACGCTCACCCTCACCTTCCTCGGCGACCAGCTGGTCCTGGACATCGCCGACGACGGCCGGGGCTTCGACGTCCCGGCCGCCACCGCACCCGCCCGCGGCCCGCGGGGGCACGGGCTGCCCGCCATGCAGGCCCGTGTCCGGCAGCTCGGCGGCACCCTGACCGTCGAGTCCGCGCCCGGCGAGGGCACCGTCGTATCCGCCGCGATCCCCCTGGAACCCCCCTCATGACCAAGACCCCCGTCCGCATCCTGCTCTGCGACGACCACGCCGTCGTACGGGCCGGGCTGCTCGCCCTCCTCGGCAGCGAACCCGACATCGAGGTGGTGGGCGAGGCCGGCAGCGGTGAGGAAGCGGTGGCCGCGGCCGCGAAGCTCCGGCCCGACGTGGTGCTCATGGACCTCCAGCTCGGCCCCGGGATCGACGGGGTCGAGGCCACGCGGCGCATCGCGGCCACCGGCGTGCACGTCCTGGTCCTCACCACCTACGACACCGACGCCGACATCACGCGTGCGATCGCCGCGGGCGCCACCGGCTACCTGCTGAAGGCCGAGCGTCCCGAGGAGCTCTTCGCCGCGATCCACTCCGCCGCCCAGGGCCGCACCACCCTCTCGCCGCCCGTCGCCAGCCGCGTCATGAGCCACATGCGGGGCGCGGCCCGCCCCGCCCTGACCGCCCGCGAACTCGACATCCTCGCCCAGCTCGCCCAGGGGCTCGGCAACCGCGACATCGCCCGCGCGCTGTTCATCAGCCAGGCCACCGTGAAGACCCACCTGGGCCGGATCTACGACAAGCTCGGCGTCGACACCAGGGCGGGGGCCGTGGCGGTGGCCAAGGAGCAACGCCTGCTGCCGTGACCCGTGTTCACTGACCCGCGTTCACTCCGCGAAAGCGACGCCGGTCTTCCTGCGGGCGCGGTACGCGGCGGCCTTGAGTCTGTTGCCGCAGGACTCCATGCCGCACCACTGGCGCCGGTTGCCGCGTGAACGGTCGAGGTAGACACGGGTGCAGTCGGAGCTGCCGCATTCCCTCAGCAGGGGGACGTCCGGGCCGCTCAGCAGTTCCACCGCGTGCCGGGCGACGGTGGACAGCGCTTCCCGCTGCGTGGCCGTCGTCCAGCGGCCGGAGTGGGTCAACTGCGGTGCCGCGGGCGCCCTGCGGGCCGTGTCGTTGACCACGGCCAGCGCCTCGTCGTCGAAGTCCGCGCCGAGACGCCGGGCCGTGATCAGCTGGTAGACGGCCTCCCGTACGGTCGTCGCCCGCCCCACGTCGGCCTGCCGGGCGGGCGAGACGGAGTCGACGATTCCGGATTCCACGTACCACGCGTCCAGGCGGTCCGGTGCCACGAACATCTCGTATCGCGTCGTGCGGCGTGCCCGGAGCGTGGCCGCGAAGTCCAGGGCCGGATCGCCGCACACAAAGACGTGATCAAGGTTCACCAGGCGACTGTGGCACAGCGTGCGTCACCAGTCAAACAGGTGACGCACGCCAACTCTTCGCACGCCAGGGGTGCTTGACCGCGACCCCGTTCCGCTGTGCATGATGAAGCGTCAGCGGTACCCCTCTCGACGAAAGAGACCTCCCGGCATGGCCGTCGTGCACAGGACCACCCTCACGCCCACCAAGGACGAACTGCTCGCCTCCTGGCTGCCCACCCGGCCCTGGTACCGCCCCGGCGCCGGCGCACCGCAGCTGGAAAGGGCCGGCGGCTTCCGGCTGGACGACCCGAAGGGCGAGGTCGGCATCGAGTTCATGGCGGTGACCGACACCGCGGGCGCGGAGCCGGTCACCTACCTGGTGCCGCTCTCCTACCGCGGTGCCCCGCTGGACGGTGCCGAGGACGCCCTCGTCGGGACGATGGACCACGGCGTGCTGGGCAAGCGCTGGGCCTACGACGGCTGTCACGACCCGGTGCTCGTCGCCGAGTTGCTCGCCCTCATGGAGGGTCGTACCCAGCCGCAGGACCAGAGCATCAGCGACACCCCCGACCACGAGGTCGCCTTCGCGTACACGGGCGAGGCCCCGGTCCCGGCGGACTTCGCCACCGTCACCGAAGTCCGGGAGAGTCGGGATGCCACCGAACTCGCCTCCGCCGCGCACGGCGTGACGCTCCGGCTGAACCGCGTCCTGCGCCCCGGCCCGGGCACCCTCCCGCAGGGCGCCACCGGGCACGTCACGTCCTGGTGGCGGCTTCCCGACGGCACCACCCGGGCCCGCGGCCTGTTCGCCGTCCTGAGCGCGCCCACGGAGTGATGCACGTCACCGGCGACGGTGTCACAGTCCCGGGTCACGTGACGTCTCCACTGTGAGCCGGGCCGTCTCGGGGGCGGCGGGCACGCGAAGGGACGAGGCATGGAAACCGTGACGGTACGACGTGTCATTGCAGCACCGATCGCCGACGTGTTCGACTGGTGCGCCGTCAGCACCCACTACACCCGCACCCCGTACGTCCTCAGGGCGCGCCTGGCCCGGCCGGGCGCGGGTGCGCCCTACGGGGTGGGCGCCGTCCGGCTGCACACGTGGCTGATCGGCTGGTTCCGCGAGCGGATCACCGCCTACAACCCGCCGTACGCCTTCGATTACGTCGTCGAACGCTGCTTCCCGCCCGCCCGGCACGAGCTCGGCCGCATGACCTTCACCGCAGTCGCCGAGGGCACGCTCGTCGTCTGGACGACCACCACCGAGGTCCGTCTGCCCTTCGGCGCGGCCATCACGCGCGTGCTCGCCGGACCCGTCGTCTCCCACGTCTTCGGCAAGATCCTCGACGCCGCCGACACGGCACTCACGGGGAAGTCGGCCGGCCGTCGGCCCGTCAGCCGGCCAGGGCGGTGAGGGTGGCGTCGAGGCCGGCGGCCCGGGGCCGGTTCCAGGGGAGCCGGGCGAGGACGTGGGCCATGCCGCACGTGTCGGTGAGGGCCGAGAAGACCAGGCCGCCCGCGATCGCCGTGGACAGGAGGCGGGCCCTCGGCCGACGGCGCCCGGCGAGCAGCCCGCACAGGACGAGGGAACCGGCGGCGAGGCGGACCTGGCGCTCCATGGCCCAGACGGCGCGGGCGCCCTCGGGCCGGTCGACGTCGTAACCGCGCCCGGCCCAGGCGGCCGTGCCGCCGGTGAGGGTTGCGGCACCGACGCCGCGCGCGGCGAGGCGACTGCAGGCCCGGGCGGAACGGTCGCCGGCGGCGCAGACGACGAGGAGGCTGCCGCGCAGGGCGGCGCTCCTCAAGGCGTGCACGGCCCGGTCGAGTTGGTCGAGGGGGATGTTGTGGGCGCCCGGCAGATGGCCGGAGGCGTACTCGCCGGGGGTGCGCACGTCGATGACGGTCAGCTCATGCAGGCGGGCGCGGGCCTGCTCGGGGGTGAGGGCGGCGGTGGTGGTCACGGGTGTCCCCTTTCCTTCCCTTTTTCTTCCCTGGACGGCCCCGGGGGCAGGGTATCGGCAAGGGCTCTGCCGGAGTGGAACGGTCCTGTGGAACTGTCGCTGGTGGCCGGGGGATTGAGAGCCGAGGTCGTGCTGCCGGGGCCGGCTGCTGTCATCACGGCAATGCCCCCTCCATACCGCCGGGGCTGGACATCGGGTATCGCGGGCGGGGACCATCGGGCGGTCGTGCACGGATACAGGGACGCCGATCAGGGCAAAGTTGTCATGTAGCGTTCACGTCACGTTCACCCCGTCCGTCGGAGAGTTCGGAGCACTCACATGTCAGCTTCCCCACGCCGCCGTTGGCCGGCAGCCGGGGCGTTCAGAGCGGCTGCGGCAGCCGCCGCGGCCGCCGCGCTGGCGTTCGCCGGTCCCGCAGCGTCGCCCGCGTCCGCACACGGCTCGCACGGGAACGGTCCGAAACGGCCGGGCCATGTGTGGACGATCATCCTGGAGAACAAGTCCTACGAGGCCACGTTCACCGGCCTGAACCAGAACAGCTACCTGTGGAAGACCCTGCCCGGTTACGGGGAGTTGCTGCGGCAGTACTACGGCACCGGCCACTACAGCCTCGACAACTACATCAGCGCGGTCTCCGGCCAGTCCCCGGCCCCGGACAACATGGACGACTGCCCGCAGTACAAGGACATCACCCCGGGTACGGCGGCCGCGGACGGGCAGACCCTCGCCCCGCACGGATGCGTCTATCCGAAGCGGGTGAAGACCCTGTTCAACCAGCTCGACGACCGCCACGTCCCGTGGAAGGTCTACGCCCAGGACATGGGCAACGACGACAAGCGCGAACTGCCCTACCAGTGCGGCATTCCCGGGAACCCGGCCGGATCCGGCGTCCCCGACCCCGGCGGAGCCACGCAGAAGGACCAGTACGTGGCCAAGCACAACCCGGCCGTCTGGTTCCACTCGGTGATCGACAACCCGAAGGACTGCGCCCGCGTCGTCCCGCTGAACGGCAGGCCCGCACAGGCCGGGCACTCCGCCCTGACCGGGCTGGCACAGGACCTGAAGAAGGAGTCCACCACCCCGCGCTTCAACTGGATCACGCCCAACAACTGCTCCGACGCCCATGACGCCACGTGCAAGGGCGACAACCTCTCCGGCGACCCGAAGAACCACCAGGGCGGCCTGTACGCCGCGGACAAGTTCCTGGAGAAGGTCGTCCCGCAGATCATGTCCTCGCCGGCCTTCCAGCACGACGGCATGATCCAGATCATCTTCGACGAGGCGGTCCCGCCCTACAAGATGTACGGCGACTCCATCGGCGACTACACCGGCAACGCCGACCCCAAGCTCAACGTGCCCACCGACACCGCCCAGTCGATCGTGGCCTGCTGCAACGAACTGCCCGGGCCCAACACCGCCCAGCCGGGACACCAGCTGTACGGCCAGGACACCACGCCCGGCGGCGGCATCACGGGCTCCGTGGTCATCTCCCGCTTCGTCAAGCCCGGTTCGATCAGCGACCAGCCCTACAACCACTACAGCTGGCTGCGCAGCATGGAGGACCTCTTCGACATCCGCCACGGCGGCACCGACGGGCACGGACACCTCGGCTACGCCGCCGCCGACGGACTGCGGCCCTTCGGCGCCGACGTCTACAACAACCCCTCCGGCCGCGCCCTGCCGCCCGCACCCTCGGGCAGCATCGTCTACCCGGCCGTCGCGCGGGCCGGTGAACCGGAGCACCCGATCGTGAACCCGTCCCCGTCCCCGTCCTCATCCCAGGACCGGACCGGGAGCGCGCCGAAGCGATGAACACCCCGCGCTGCACGGCGCCGAGCCGGGCGGGCTTCGGCCTGCCCGGCCTCCGCCGCCTCACCCGCACGGCCTGCCGCCTCGCCCTGGCGGCGGCCGTCCTCACCGCCGCGGCCGGCTGCGGCGGCGGTCACGCCGCGTCCTCCCGGTCCGCCGACGACGGTTCCCGCACCGTTCAGGACCTGGGCGCCGTGCCGATCCCGCCGCCCCCGTCGGCCCAGGCCACCCCCACCGCCGACGAGAAGCACCTGCAGCTGGTCGCCGTGGGATCACCGGTCCGTGCCCAACTCCCCGAATCCACCGCGGTGGTCCGCGCGTCCGGACCCACGGAGGACCTCCCCGACCCCACCCCCGGCGGCAAGCCTCCCGAGCACGTCACCGGCACCCTCACCATCACGCTCGACCAGGCCACGGCGCCCCTCACCGTGCAGGCCGGGGACTTCACCTCCCGCGACGAGGACGGCAAGGACATCACCCTGACCCCGTCCGGGGCAACGGCCGCCACCGCGACCCCCGGCCACCCGGCCACCCTCGCGCTCAACGGCACCTTCGCGGCGGGCGCCGCCCAGTTGACCTGGCGCCACGACGGGAAGACCGTGGCCGTCTGGGACTTCAGCATCGAACTCGACTGAGGACGCGACTTACGAGTCACGTGGCCGGGGCGCCGCCCCGGTCGGGTTCGGCCTTCCCGGCGGGCGGGGCGACCAGGACCGGGCACGTGCAGTGGCGCAGGCAGTAGCGGCTCACCGAGCCCTTCAGGAGCCGGTGCAGGGCGCCGTGCGAGCCGCTGCCCACGACGAGGAGGTCGCCGTCGTCGGAGGACGCCTGCACCAGCAGGTGTGCGGGCTCGCCGAACGCGGTGACCGGGGCGCACCGGACGTCGGCGGGGAGACCGCCGAGGGCACGCTCGCAGGCGCCGATGAGCTGCCGGTATGCGGCACGGTCCAGCTCCCGGGCCGTCCGTTCGTCCGGCGGCCAGATCATGTCGACGTAGTCGCCCATGGGGGACGAGTAGGCGAGGACCGGCTGGAGCGTGGCGTGGTGGCGCAGGGCCTCTTCCGCGGCCTTCCGCAGGGCGACGAGGCTGTTGGCCGATCCGTCGACACCGACGACGACGCGGTGCACTGTGCGGTTCATCTCTCCTCCGTTTCCGCCCGCCGGCCGTATCGCGGGATGTGGATTCCTTGAATGCCACGTCCTTCGTGCGGACGGCGCGGGCCGAATTCCTTGCCTTCATCCTGCGGAATGCGCCGGACGTGGGGAATCGGCCGATCGGTCCGCCGGGTGGAGGACACGGCCGTCCACCGGCCGGTGGACGGAGCCATAGGACGCGCCTATTCCGCTGTCGATGAATTCTTCTTGACCCGGCCTGTGGATCGGGATTGTCTTTCGGTGCCGGAACGGCGAGGTCGCCGATTCCGCAATCCGTCCGTCTCGCACTCCGAAAGGTCATGGGTGATCGATGTGTGGAAATTCCGGAAGACGCAGGGCAGGAGAATCCTTCTCGTGGGGGCGGCCCTGGCCGTCTCGGCCGGTGCCACTGCGCTGCCCGCCGCAGCGGCCGACGAGCCGACCGAAAAGCAGCTCATGGCGGACTGCGCCGGCGGCGTGGGCAAATGCACCTTCAACGACCCCGAGGTGAAGAAGGCATACCTCGGCGGCTACCACCAGGTCTCCGACACCCTCTACAACTGCAGCACCTCGGATGCCACACAGGGCCTGAACTGGTCGGACTCCGTGGGGTCGACGGACTCGGCCGAGTTCTCCATCACCAGCGGCGGGAAGATCGCGGGAATCGTCGACCTGAGCGTCACCGCGAAGTACGGGCACACCTGGCAGACCGAGCACACCGACGGCGGCAGCATGGGGATGACCGTCAAACCCGGTGAAGTCGGCTGGATATCCCGGGCCCAGGTCATGCACCAGGTCTCCGGCATGTGGCAGACCCACTACGACAACCCGCACTGGGGTCACTACTACTGGTACTGGAACGACACCATCAGCAGCCCCGCGCCGAACGACACCGACGGGGTCAAGAGCGCCGTGGTCGTCAAGTCGCGTCCCATGACCGCGGACGAGAAGGCGTCCTGCGCCGCCCGCAATGCGCGCGTCTTCACCTCGACCCAGAAGGTGGAGGTTCCCCCGCCGGCGCAGCACGCCCCCGCGGCGGGCACCGGCGGATCCGTTCCGCGACCGGGCGATGACGGGACGGCACCGCCCGCGGTCGAGGACAAGAAGAGCAGGGAGGGCGGCGCGCAACCGGGCGCGTAACCGCCCGTGGAACGCCGTGGACGTCCTCCGATCGGCGCCGGGGGCAGCCGGCCGGAGGAACGCTGCCGGGACCGCACCGTCGTACCCGTGGCCGAAGCCGGCAACCGCGGGGCCCGGCCAGGCTGACATGACGCACTCTGTCGTCTCGTCTCCTCGTCTCCAAGGAGCTGCTCATGAACAGGACATGGCGTGCAGCCCGGCCGCACCACGCGCGGGCACGGCGTTCGACGGATGCGGCCCTGGCCCTGCCCTGGCTGCTGATGACCGCCATCGTGGTCGTCGACGTCCTGCTGCCGGTCTGGATGATCCTCGCCCCCGCCCTGGCGGCGGTGCCCGCCCTGGCGGCAGCCGTGGGGCGCCGCCCCGGATACCCGCTGCAGGTCGGCGCCGTCACCCTGGCCGCCAGCTTTATCAACGCCTGCCGCAACCACGACGTCCTGGCCGACACCCACTTGGCCACCCTGATCGGCATCACTTTGACCAGCTTCATCGGCTGGGCCATCGCACTCTCCCGGGCGCGCCGGCAGGCCGAACTGGCGCAGGTCCGCACAACTGCCGACGTGGCCCAAGGTGTTCTGCTGCGCCCGGTCCCCGCGCACCTCGGTCCCGTGAGCATCGCCGTCGACTACACGGCGGCGACCGCGAACGCGTGCATCGGCGGTGATCTCTACGACGTGCGCATGACCCGGTGGGGGCTGCGCGCGCTGATCGGGGACGTACGGGGCAAGGGGCTGCCGGCGGTGGCCACCGCGGCCGCCGTGCTCGGGGCCTTCCGCGAGGCGGCCCATGACGAGCGGCAGTTGACCGGCGTCGTCCACCGCATCGCGGTCGCGCTCGACCGTGATCTGCCCGCCGGGACCGAGGAGTTCGTCACGCTGGCCGTGATCGGCTTCACCGGTACGGTACGGGTCGGCGTCTCCTGCGTCGAGGTGGTCAACTGCGGACACCCCGCACCGCTCCTGCTGCGGCCCGGCCGCGCCCCGCTGGCCCTCGTGCCACCCGAGACGGTCCCGCCGCTGGGCGTGCTCCGGCCCGCGGACGTCCGTCCTCCGCTGCTGCGGCACCTCGTGCAGGAGGGAGACAGTCTGCTGCTCTACACGGACGGCATCACCGAAGCGCGTGACGCCGAGGGGGAGTTCTACCCCTTGGCCCGGCGCCTGACGGCACTGGACGCCGGTGCGGGCGAGCCCGCGGACGTTCTGCAGCGCCTGCACACCGACGTGCGGGCCTATGCCGGTCACGCCCCGGACGACGACGCGGCCGCGCTGTGTCTGCGCTACGAGGGCGGGGCCTTGTCGAGCTGAGCGGTCCTCGTACGGCACGGCCGATCCCCACGCGCCCGGTGGGGCTGGTAGCTTGAAGTCCGACCGGCCGGGCGCCCCCGACCGCGCAGAGAGGCCCCCGCCACGGCGGCGCGAACCACCGAGGCGAGGGCCCGACCGAAGACGGCCTACCCGTCGGTCCCTACCTGGTACAGGGATCGGCGGGTCACCGGCCGCTCAACCACCTCCCGAGCTCGCGGATCGCCGCAAGACAACGCTCGAGAAACGGCTTCCTCCGGTGACGCCCCATCGGCGCCTCCCTCCAGACCTGCCGCCGAAGGTCCCGGTCGGCGGCTGCTCCTTGGATTCGGGCCGGGCCCCGAAGGCGCGGGGTCCGGAGACGAAGGTCCGTGGAGGGAGGCGCACCAGGTGCGCCGCTGATCACAATAGCGCCTCGGCCAGGGCGAGTTGGGGCTCTGTGAAGACACTCGCAGGTCGGCAACCCATTCGATGGGTGTCGGTGGCCGGACAAGGTGGCGTCCGGACCTACCCACCCTCCTCCGCAGGCCACAGCCAGCGGCTGGCCAGTACGGCGAGGGTGCCCCCGGCCAGGACCATCGCCGCCCTGACCGCGGCCGCCCACCAGGGCAGGGGGCGGCCGTAGTCGCTGAGCAGGAGGAGCAGGACGGGCGAAGCCAGCGACCAGTAGGCGTAGTTGGCCGGGCGGAAGGTGTAGGCCACTGCGCCGGACACCCCGACGATGGCGACGAGGCCCGCCGGGCTCGGGCGGCAGAGCAGCAGCAAGGCCGCCACCACGCCGCCCAGCGCGTTGCCGACCAGCCGTTTGACGGCCTTCGTGCGGGTCTCCCCGCGTGTGGGCCGAAGGCTGAGCAGGAGCGAGGTGACCAGCCAGTGGCCCTGGCCCCACAGGGAGCCCTCCCAGCCGGTGACCGCCGTGGCCGCACCGGTCAGGAGGCCGGTGCGGCCCGCGTGCCGGACCGTGGCGCCGGAGGGGCGTGGCCGGGCCGTGCGCGGGCGGTCCTGCGCCGGCCTCCCCGGGCGCGGCAGCAGCAGGAGGGCCGTCCAGGCACAGCCCGCCGCCTCGGTGACTCCCGGCCAGGGAAGGGGACTTCGGCCGCCGCCGCTGATGCCGAGGAGCAGGACGGCCAGTGCCGCCGTCGTCCCCACCCGGGGCAGCAGCGCCCCGGCGAAGGCGGCCGCGGCCACTCCCGGAGCGAGTGCCGCCACGGACCGGCCCGCAAGGGCGACGTAGATCCCGGCGGCCGTCGTCCAGAGGCCACGGGCGGCCAGGTGCCGTGCCCGCTCGGCGGTCCCGGCCCCGGGGGGCAGGGGCATGGCCATGAGCACGGCGCACAGCGCGGCCGTGGTACCGATGCCGGGCCGGCCGGTGCGGATACCCAACACCAGGGGACCGGCCAGCGCCACGCCCGCAGCGATGCCGTCGGCGTATGCGGGCTTCCCCTGGGGGCGCAGGAGCGCGGCGAACGCGCTCGCCCAACGGCCGGCAACCCGCCGCAGGCGGCGCCCGCGCGGAGTCACGGCCACGGTGCGACAGTACCCGCGGTCCTCCCGCAGGGCCGTGCGGACGGGCCGGGCACGGCCGGGGCGAGCCGGGCCGCGGTCTCACGGGCGGACCTCTCCGCGCGCCCGCTCGTGACGAGGACGCCCGCCAGCGCCACTGCGACACCGCACCCGGTGACGATCCACCACACGGGGTGCGCCGCGGCCGTGAACCCCGCCGCACCGGCGGCGGCCGCGGGGCCGTGCAGGCCGGACGAGAGCACCGCGCCGAGCACCGCCACCCCCAGCGCCACGCCCACCCGGCACGTCGCCATGGTGATCCCCGAAGCCACCCCGGCCCGGGAACGCGGCATGCCGGACACCGCGAGGGCGGTCGCGGGGACGTCCACCAGTCCGATCCCGGCACCGAACAGCCCGTACGCCACGAGCAGCAGGACGGCGGAGCCCTCCGCATGGAAGGCGGCGCACATCAGCCCGCTCAGCGCCATGGCCGAGCCCGCGAGGACCAGCGGCAGCCGGGCCCCGCGGCCGCCCGTCAGCCGTCCCGCGAGCGGGGCGAGGAGCATGGTCATGACCGGCATCGGCAGCATCCGCAGCCCGGCGGACAGGGCGGACAGGCCGCGCACGTCCTGGAGGTAGAGGGTGCTGACGAACAGGACGCCGCCCAGCGCCGCGAAGGAGACCAGGGAGACGGCCACCGAGCCGCTGAAGGGGATGCTGCGGAAGAACCGCGGATCGACCAGAGGATCGCGGCGACGGCGCTCGTAGGGGACCAGACAGAGCAGCGCCAGCGCGGCAGCCGTCAGGCAGCTGCTCACCGCCGGGGCACTCCAGCCCAGGCGGGGCGCCCGGATCACGGCGAACGTCAGACAGCCCAGCAGGACGACGACCAGGGCCTGGCCCAGCGGATCGGCCCTGCGGGGCGTCGCCGTACGCGACTCCGGCAGGCAGCACGCGGTGAGCACCAGGGCGGCGAGCCCGATCGGCACGTTGACCCAGAAGACGGACCGCCAGCCGTCGCCCGCCACCAGCGCACCGCCGAGCAGCGGACCGGCGGCCAGGCCGATCCCGAACGAACTGCTCCAGGCGCCGATCGCCCGGTCGCGCTGCGCCTTGTCGGTGAAGGTGTGCGTCAGGACCGAGAGCGAGACGGGGCCGATCAGCGCACCGCCGAGCGCCTGCAGCACCCTGAAGCCGACGAGACCGTCCAGGCCGGAGGCGAGGCCGCACAGCGCCGAGCCGAGGACGAAGACGGCGAACCCGGCCAGGAACGTACGGCGGCGGCCGAAGCGGTCGCCCAGCGAGCCCGCGAGCAGCATCAGCGAGGCCACGGACAGGTTGTAGGCGTCGATCACCCACTGCATGCCGCACACGGAGGCGTGCAGGTTCCTCTCCAGGGCGGGCAGCGCCACGCCGACCGCGGTGCTGTCGATCCCCACCATGAGCGTCGCCAGGCAGCTGACCGTCAGCACCAGCCTGCCCCGGGCGGAATTCAGCGCGATCACGTGCGGACCTCCCGTCCGGCTGCGGAATCGGCGGACGAGACCCGGATCCGGGCCTCGTCCTCGACCGTAGGCAGCCGCACCGCCCCTCCTCCGTCCCCCGAGCGGTGGACGGACCGGGGGAGAGGGGCCCAGGGCCTGCCCGGCGGATCTTCGCTCGTGAGTTCGGTACGCCCCGAAGGGGCGCGGGGAACTGCGCGATCAGCCACGACGGCCCGCAGCCGAGGTACCCGGGGCTTCGCCCCGGACCCCAGGGGCAGTGCGTCGGCTGCAGGCCGTCGGTGGTTGGTCGCGCAGTTCCCCGCGCCCCTTCGGGGCACGAAGGTCCGCCGGACACGGCCTACGGCGGGCCGGCGTCCTCGCAGGGCAGTCGGACCTCGACGGCCGTGGGCCGCCCCGGAGCGCTGTCCACCGTGAACCGGCCGCCGGCGCTCTCGATCCGCACGTAGTGGCTGGCCAGTCCGATGTGGCCGGACGCCATCCGCTGCCGGACGATGCCCGTGTCGAATCCGTGGCCGTCGTCACGCACGGTCAGGACGGTGTCGCCTCCGTCCCGCACCAGGGACACCCACACCTGGTCGGCGCCGGCGTGTTTGACGACATTGGCGAGGAGTTCCCTGGCCGTCGAGTACAGCAATGCCTGGCCGGGCACCGGGCCGTCCAGCCGCAGGTCGTAGTGGACGGTGAAACCGCCGCGCCGCGCGGCGTGCTCCCCGGCCGACTCCAGGGCGGCCGCCAGCCCCGCCGAGGTGAGGACCTGCGGGTGCAGGTCGAAGATGGCCTCGCGCAATTCGCGGACCGTGCCGCGGATTTCGGCCGCGGCACGCGCAAGGGTGTCCGACGGGGCCCGTTCCGCCTCCTCCTCCACGTCCTGCAGGGCCGCGAGCAGGTTCTGCACGGCACTGTCGTGCAGCGCATCCGCCAGGTCCGCGCGCTCCCGCTCCTCGGCGTCGAGTGAATTCCGCAGCAACACCTCACGGTTGTCCAGGAGTTCGGACACCCGGCTGCTCCGGCGCTCGAGCAGCGCGGCGATCAGCACAGCGGCACCGACGTCCCACAGCAGGTACGTCTCGTCGACGACGACCGGCCACACGGACGGGGTGGCGTCGGAGAACAGGTGGGGGAGGGCCATGACGGCGTAGGCGTACATGCAGGCCGCGCCGAGCCAGGCGGTGACCGCCGGCCACTGCCACAGCACACTGGCCATGGGCAGGACGAAGTAGGCGTAGCGCACTGCCGATTGGGGACCGCCGGACAGGGCGGCGAGGACGCCGACGGCCACCACGTCGACGGCCGCCGCACGGACCGCGCCGTGCACCCCGGCCAGCGGATGCCGGTGCACACCGACCAGCCGCGCGACCGACCAGCCGGCGTACGCCGCAAGAGCGACGTAGAACCAGGGGACCGTCACGGGCTCCGACGGTTCCAGGGCCGAGAGCAGGATCGGGACCAGCAGGGGCAGCCGCAGCCACGCCACGTAGCGCGTCGACAACTCCACCACGTTGCCGATCTGCTGCTCTCGCCACCGAGTCGTCATCGCACCATCCGGAACGGCGCGCAGGGCACCACCCATGCGGCACCGGCGCATTACCCGGGTGACGCTACCCGTCCGGGGCCCCCTGTGCCGCGCAGCGGCACAGGGCGACCGCGTGCGCGAGCGTTCCGGCCGGGGCACCCGGGGCCGCGAAGAGGACGATGTCCGTGGTGGCCTGCGGGACGAGGGTCACGGTCTGCGAGCGCAGCCGGGCCGGCAGGGAGCCGAGCGGAACGGCGGTGAGACCGGCACCGGACGCGGCGAGGGCGACCGCGGCGTCCGCGGTGGGCACGCAGAGCGCCGCCGGGCGGGGAACCGGGTCACCCGTACCGGCCTCGCCGAGGAGCGACAGCGGTGCCCGTCCGTCACCCGGGTAGTGGATCCAGCGGCGGTCGAGCAGATCGCGCAACGGCAGCGCCCCACCGCGCAGAGGGTCGTCCTCGCCGCACACGACGACGAGTTCCTCCGTGCGCCAGGGCCACACCGGCCCGTGCCACCGCGTGGGCCGGGGGCCGACGGCCAGGTCGGCGGCGCCCGAGGCGACGGACTCCTGCAGCAGCCGCCGGTTCTCGTGCACACCGACGACGAGGCGGGTGCCCGGGCGCGCGAGTGCCCAGGCGCGCAGGGCGGGGAGCAGACCGGTGAGAAGCGGGGGCAGCGTGGCGACCCGCACGGTCTCCTCGTGACCGCCGGCCGCGGCCAGGGCCGCCGCACGTCCCTGCCCGGCGCTGCGCAGTGCCGTCCGGGCGTGCGGCAGGAGCGCCTCGCCCGCGGGCGTCGGCCGGACACCGTCGGGGCCGCGTACGAGCAGGGGGGTGCCCACGGCGCCTTCCAGGGCCTTGAGCTGCTGCGACACCGTCGGTTCGGTCACGTGGAGGCGTTGCGCGGCACGCGTCAGACGGCCCTCGCCGACGGTGACGACCAGGTATTCGAGCTGGCGCAGCGAGAGGCTGCCGGCGCCGTTGACGCCCTCGGGTTCGCGCACCGCCGTTCACCTCCTCCGCGCACGGGCACCCGACCAGCCTGCCGCCGCCCGCCGGGCACGGATGTCCGCCGATCGGCGGAGGGGCCGTAGGGCCTGCTCCTCCCTCGTGCGGCGCAGCGGGAATCTGCCTATCGTCGAACCGGGCCCGGTCCGCGAGGCCCCCCGCGGCGCGGTGAGCAGGGAAGGCGGTGTCGGCGTGCCCCGTTCCGATGCGCGCGTGACGGTGGTCGTGGCCGACGACCACCCCGTCTTCCGCGAGGGCATGACGCGGGGGCTGGAGCAGAGCGGACAGGTGGAGGTCGTGGCCGAGGTCGCCGACGGCGAGGCCGCGCTGGAAGCGATCCGTGAACACGAGCCGGACGTCGCGCTCATCGACTACCGGATCCCCAAACTGGACGGCATCGCCGTCGTCCACGCGGTGGTCCGCGACCGACTGCGCACCCGCACCCTTCTGTTGTCCGCCACCACGGACAGCGCCGTCGTCTACAAGGCGATCGAGGAAGGGGCCTGCGGCTACCTCGCGAAGGACGCCAAGCGCTCCGAGATCGTCGACGCCGTCCTCAAAGTGGCGCGCGGCAAGCGGGTGGTGGCGGAGGACCTGACGGACGGTCTGGCGGACGAGATCCGTCTCCGCGCCGACCACGGCGCCGTGGTGCTGTCCGAGCGCGAACGCCAGGTGCTGCGCGGTTTCGCGAAGGGGCAGAGCATTCCCGAGCTGGCTGCGGAGCTGTATCTGGGGGTGAGCACGGTGAAGACGCACGCGCAGCGGCTCTACGAGAAGCTGGGGGTGTCGGACCGTGCCGCCGCCGTGGCGGAGGCGATGCGGCACGGCCTGCTGGAGTAACGGGCCTGTAGCGTCAGGCCGTTGCGAGGAAGGCGCGGACCGCGGCGGCGAAGGCCTCCGGGGCCGTGACGGGGAGCAGGTGATCGGCGTCCAGCTCGGCCGTGGCGGTGCCGGGGCGGCGGCCGGCCATGGCACGGACCTGCTCGGGCGGGATGACGCCCGTGGTGCCGTGGACCAGCAGCGCGGGGCAGGTGCTCGCGGTCCAGTCGGCCCAGTGGTCGCCGTGGACCTGATCCTCGGAGCGGTGCATGTCCTGCGGGTGGAAGGGCAGTCGCCAGCTGCCGTCGGGGTTCTGGCGCAGTCTGTCGGCGAAGTACGGTGCGGCCTGGCCGAGGCCGGCGACGAGTTCGTCGCGGGTGGGGGCGTCGTAGGGCAGGGCGAGCAGGAAGCCGAGCGGGTTGGTGCCGTCGAGGCCCAGTGCGACGGGGCCTTCGACGTTGACGAGAGCGGTGACGCGCTCGGGGTGGCGGGCCGCGAACTGGTAGGCGTTGATCGCGCCGAGGGAGTGGCCGAGCAGGGCGACGCGGTCCAGTCCCAGGTGGTCCAGCAACGCCCGGAGGTCGGCGAGGTAGCCGTCGCGCGAGTAGTCGTCTGCGCGATCGGACTCGCCGTGGCCGCGCTGGTCGGGGGCGATCACCCGCCACTCGGGACCGAGAGCCCGGGCGAGGTGGGTGAAGGTGGCGCCTTCGTAGAGGTGTCCGTGGAGCGCGACCAGCGGGCGGCCGGTGCCGCCGAAGTCGAGGTAGGACATCTTGCGTCCGTCGACGGTCAGTTCGCCACGGGTGGCGGTGGCGGTCATGGTCGCGTCGTTCATCTCGGTTCCCCCTTGGTGCGGTTGACGGCATGACCGTACCAAGGGGGTGAACGCTTGTACAAGACGGACGTCTAAGACGGTTGTATAGGAGGGTGTCCGTGCGTTGGTGTCGTGCACGAGCCGCGGTCCTCAGCTGGCGGTGCCGACGAGGCCGCCGTTGACGTAGACGGTCTGGGCGGTGATCCACTTCGCCGCGGGGGAGGCGAGGAAGCGGACGAGGGGGACGACGTCGTCGGGGTCGCCGATGTCGCCGTTGACGCTCATGCTCTTGAGCCAGGCGATGTTCTCGTCCGTCTCGGCCGGATAGAAGAAGCTGGTCTTCAGCGGCCCCGGGGCGACGCAGTTGACGGTGATGCCCCGGCCGCCGATCTCCTTGGCCAGTGCCTTGGTGTAGTGCTCCAGCGGGCTCTTGCTCCCGGCGTAACCGCCATAGGTGGGAGCGGTGACGGCCACGATCGTGGTGATGAGGTTGAGGACGCGGCCGTGGTCGGCCATCTTCGTGGCGGCCTCGCGCATGAGGAAGAAGGGGATCTTCGCGTTGATCGCGAACATGCGGTCCCACTCGTCCTCGGTGAACTCCGCGATCGGCTTACGGACGATCATTCCGGCGGTGTTGACCAGGATGTCCCACTGCCCGAACTCCTCCAGGGTCGCGTCCACCAGCGCGGTGACGCGGCCGACCTCGGTCAGGTCCCCCTGCCATGTCGCGGTCCTCACGCCGTGGGCGGTGAGGTCCTTGGCAACCTGTGCGGCCTGGTCGCGTTTGTGGTCGCTGTTGAAGTGCACCATCACGTCGGCGCCGTCCTGCGCGAGGGCGGTGGCGAACTTCTGGCCCAGATTGGCGGACGCACCCGTCACGATGGCGGTCTTGCCGTCGAGCACACCGGTCACGGCTGCCTCCTCCGGCATCGGCAACACCTGCGGGAGGGGCGGATTGGCCACGTCGGACGTGTGCGCCCCACCGTCACCAGGCTGGGCCGCTGCCGCGAAGGTCGCAAGCGCACGACGTGCCGCTGCGCACCGCGCGGGCCGCTCAGCCCCCCGCCGGAGCGTCCTCGATGTCGGAGATGAGCTTGGTGCTCAGGTCGCTCTGCACGGCCAGTCGGGTGTGCCCGGCGTCCGGTCCGGTGCCCCAGGTGAGTGTGACCGTGGTGAACAGGTGCCCGGCGCCGGAGTCGTGGTAGCGGACCTCCCAGCGGGTGGGTACGTCCTGGGCGCGCAGGACGCCGTCGGCGTGGTTGGCCTCTTCCCAGGCGGCCAGCCGCTGCCGGAAGTCCTCGGTCAGGTAGTGGGCGCGCAGTTCGTCGGACAGGTCGTCGGTGCCGTCGGAGACGGCGTCGATGTACGCCCCGTAGAAGTCGGCCACCCGGTCCACTGCGGAGTCCGGGCTTCCGCTTCGGACGGCGTCGCCCGGGGCCGTGGTCGTCTGGTCGTCCGGCATGAAATCCCCCCTGGAGCAATGCTGTTCAGATCCTGCCCTTGGCGACATTCTTCCCTGTTCCGGAGGAACTAGTCCTGTGTGTCAGCTCTCCTGACCATCCGGGACAAGGTGACCGGACCTCTCCCGTCCCACCCTCAAACTCGCCCACGATTGCTTCACTTGGTCCTCACCACTACCGAACCACGACCGATCGGAGCACCCCGTGGCCCCCACTCCTCTCGACCTGAGCGGACGCACCGCCCTCGTCACCGGCGCCGCCGGCGGCATCGGCCGCGCCATCGCCCTGCGGCTCGCCGAGGCCGGAGCGCACGTCCGCGCGCTCGACCTCGACGCCGACGCGGTGCGCGAGGTCGCCGCGCTCACCGGCGGCGAGGCGCTCGTCGCGGACCTGTCCGACCTCGGCCGCCTCGACACGCTGGACCTGCGTGCCGACATCGTGGTCAACAACGCCGGACTCCAATACGTCTGCCCCGTGGAGGAGTTCGACCCCGAGCGCTTCTCGCTCATGCTGCGCGTCATGCTCGAAGCACCGTTCCGGATCATCCGCGCCGCACTGCCGGGCATGTACGCGCAGGGCTGGGGCCGGATCGTCAACATCTCCTCCGTGCACGGCCTGCGCGCCTCCGCGTACAAGAGCGCCTACGTCGCGGCCAAGCACGGCCTGGAGGGCCTGTCCAAGGTCGTCGCCCTGGAGGGCGGCCCGCGCGGGGTGACCTCCAACTGCGTCAACCCCGGCTACGTGCGGACCCCGCTCGTCGACGGCCAGATCGCCGCGCAGGCCCGGGTGCACGGCATCGGCGAGGGCGAGGTCCTCGCCACCGTGATGCTGGAGGGCGCGGCGGTCAAACGGCTCGTGGAGCCCGAAGAGGTCGCCGAGGCGGTCCTGTTCCTGTGCGGCCCGCACTCCGCCGCCATGACCGGCTCTTCCCTTGTCATCGACGGTGGCCACACAGCGCGTTGACCTACAGTCAGGACATGTCGGACAGCAACTGGCGCCTCTTAAAACCCTCTTAGAAGCACTCCGTATCACTGTGCCATGCACTCCGCCACCCGGAACTCGCCCACCGCAGGACCGTCCCGCCGGTACGGCCGGCGCACCGTCCTGGCCCTCGCCATCGCCACCGCCCTGGCGGCCACCACCGTGGAGGCCGCCATCGGCCTGGTGCCCGCCTCCCACTCCTCCGCCGACACCGAGGTGCGCATCCACGACGGCCAGGTCGCCGTTCCGATGGCCGGCGGCATCGCCACCGTCGATCCGGCCACCCTGCGGGCCGAGGCCCGTACCCGGGACGGCCGCACCGTCCTGCTGTCCGCCCCGGCGCCCCGGGCCCCCGGCAAGCCGGCAGGCCTGGCCAGGACGGAGCACGGTGCCGCCTGGTCGTATCCGGGCAAGGGGCTGAAGGCGGAAGCCCGCGCGGACCACGGCCGGCTGCTGGTCACCTTCACCGCCACCGGCGGCGACACCTCCCTGCAGTGGCCGGTGACCGCCACCGACCCGGCCGCCGAAAGTATCCAGTTCCCGCGCGGCGAGGGGCTGTCCCTTCCCGTCTCCGACGCGTTCTGGAACTCCGCCGACGGCGGCCTCGTCGGCGAGGAGCAGGACATCAGCGCGCAGCTCTCCATGCCCATGTGGGGCCATTCGCTCCGCTCCGGTCACGGCGGCGTCAGCTACATCACCCCGACCGACATCGGCAGTTCGCTGACCTTCACCTCCCGGGAGGGACGACTGCGAGCCACGGCCAAGCACGAGTTCTCCGCGCGCAGCGGCACCCGCGACTACACCGTGGCCCTTTCCCTCACCGACGGCTCCCCGGTGGCCCCGGCCGTGGACTACCGCAACTGGCTCTCCGAACACGGGCAGCTGGGCAGCCTGAGCGAGAAGATCAAGAAGAATCCCGGGGCGGGGAAGCTGCTGGGTGCGTTCCACGCCTACGCCTGGGGCGGCGCCCGGCGGCCCGACTACGTGAAGCGGCTCAAGGAACTGGGGGTTTCGCGCCTCTGGCTCGGCTACGACTCGGACGACGCGCCGATGACGAAGGCGGACGTCGACGCCGCCAGGTCCGCCGGGTACCTGGCGAGCCCGTACGACTCCTACGCCGACGGCCAGCAGAAGACCCCCGACTCCTCGCCCAACACCGTCTGGCCCGACGACGTCTACCCCACCTTCTGCGTGCAGAAGGCCGATGGGAAGCCGCAGCCCGGCTTCCGCAAGAAGGGCTGCTACCTCAGCTCGCAGGCTTTCGAGCAGGCCGAGCGGAAGAAGCACTACCTGGCCGACCGTACCCGCCCGCTGGTCGCCAACGGGGCCGACAGCTACTTCCTCGACGTGGACGCGGCAGGCGAGCTCTTCCAGGACTTCGACGCCAAGCACCCCATGACCAAGGCAGAGGACCGCACCAACCGGCTCGCCCGCATGAAGCGCCTGGCGGACGGCACTTACGACCCGCCCGCGAAGAAGCCCCGTCCGCTGGTCCTGGGTTCCGAGTCCGCCGTCTCCTGGGCCAACGAGGTACTGGCCTTCAGTCACGGCTCGGCCACACCGGTGGACGGCCGGCTG
Organism: Streptomyces sp. NPDC002536; assembly: GCF_053594995.1. Lineage (NCBI taxonomy): Bacteria > Bacillati > Actinomycetota > Actinomycetes > Kitasatosporales > Streptomycetaceae > Streptomyces > Streptomyces sp. NPDC002536. The sequence goes on along the minus strand of NZ_JBSFWU010000011.1, from coordinate 10,837 downwards.
TGGGGCATGGAGACGGGCCACTTCGACTCCAGGCAGGAGGACCCCAAGGACGACGACGCCTGGGGCGGCTACATGCCGGAAGGGGCCGCCGCCACCTTCTTCAAGCCGGTGCGCACCGGCGACTTCAAGCCGGAGCACCGGGCCCGGGTGACCGCGACGCTGAAGGCCATGTACGACCCGCAGTACCGCGTGCCGCTGTACGAAACGGCGCTGCACGGCTCGCTGGTCAACGCGGAGCGCTGGGAACTGCCGTTCAGCAAGCTCCCCGACCAGAAGCAGCCCCGGGCCCTGCTGGCGATGCTCTACAACACCCCGCTGAACTTCGTGCTCAGCGACAAGGATCAGCGCAACGACCAGAACCTGCGCGAACTGGCCGCACTGCAGAAGTACTTCGCCCCGCTGCACCAGGCCGCAGGCACCCAGCAGCTGACCTCCTTCCGGTGGCTGACCGATGACCACATGGTCCAGCGGACCGTCTTCGGCGACGGCACCCTGACCGTCACCGCGAACTTCGGTTCCAAGGCCCACGACGGGCTGCCGGGCGGCTGCGTGGACGCCGAGCTGCAGGGGAAGCCGGCCCAACGGCTGTGCCCCGGCAAGGTCGTCTCGTAGCGGCCGGCCGACCCGGTGGAGCCGACCGTCCTCCCGCACACCCTCCGGTCGGCCGACCTCCTCGTGCCGGTCCTCCTCCCCAGCATGGAAGGAGGACCCGGACCGGAGGAGTGAGGGCGATGTCGCAGACGGTCAAGCGCGTCGTGGTCGGAGTGGACGGATCGGCCGGCAGCGTCGAGGCGCTCCGGCAGGGCGCGCAGGAAGCGGAACGCCATGGCGCGGTGCTGTGCCCGACGCACGCCTGGGCACCCCCGGGCGGGGAGGCGGCGGACGCCCGCTGCCCGGCCCCGCCGGACGTGTGCGCCGCCTGGGCGAGGGAGGCCGACGGCATTCTGGCGGACGCGTGCCGGAAGGCGTTCGGCACGGCCTCGTACAGGGCGCGTGTCGTGCCCAGGGCCCTCCGGGCCCCGGCCGGGGCGGCCCTGGTGGCCTGCGCCGGCCACGACACGGACCTGCTCGTCCTGGGGACCGGCGGCCACAGGGCCCTGCACCGCTTCTTCCACGGGTCGGTGAGCCGTTACTGCCTGCGGCACGCGCGCTGCCCCGTCCTCGTCGTACGCCCCGGTGACGACGTCCCCCGCCGTCGGCTGTCCCGCGGATGCGGTCGGTGCCGGCTGCCCGGACCCTGGAGGAACGGGCCCCGGAACCGTCCTCGCAACGCAACCCACCGGTAGGCCGCCATGTCGGAACCCGCTCTCGGACAACGGCAACGACGCCTGGTGCTCGTGGTGTGCTGCGGTGCACTGCTGCCGCTCGGCATCGACATCACCGCGCTCAATGTCGCCCTGCCGGCGATGGAACGGGAGCTGGGCGCGACGATCTCGGGCATGCAGTGGGTCCTGGACGCCTACAGTCTGGCGATGGCGGCGCTCATGCTCCTGGCCGGCTCGGTCGGCGACCGGGTGGGGCGGCGGCTGGTGATGCAGGCGGGCTTCGCGGTGTTCACGACGGGATCGGTGCTGTGCGCGCTCGCCCCGACCCTGGAGTCGCTCGTGGCGTCCCGGGTGCTCCAGGGCGTCGGCGCGGCCAGCCTCAGTCCCGTGTCGATGTCGATCGTCGCCCAGGTGTTTCCGGGCAGGACGGAGCGGACCCGCGCCATGGGCGTGTGGATGTGCGCCTACGGGCTGGGCCTGGCCGTGGGGCCGCTGCTGGGCGGGGTGCTGGTGGACACCGTCGGATGGCGTCCGCTGTTCTGGCTGAACCTGCCGCTGGGCCTGGTGGGGATGGTGCTCACGGCCCGCTCCGTGCCCGAGTCGCGGGCGGCGCGGCCCCGGCGCCTGGACGTCACCGGGCAACTGCTGGTGATCGTCTTCCTCGGGGCGCTGACGTACACCGTCATCGAGGCGCCCCACAGGGGCTGGACGGCCCCTGCCGTCCTCGCCGGCGCGGCAACCGCCGTCGCCGCGCTCGCCGCCCTCCTGGCCTGGGAACGCCGCTGTCCCGAGCCGCTGATCGAACTGGACCTCTTCCGCGACCTGCGATTCAGCGGCGCCATCGTCGCGGGGATGTGCGTCTTCGGGACGTTCGGCGGGTTCTTCTTCCTCACGTCGCTCTACCTCCAGCACCCGCTGGGGCTGTCCGCCCTGCAGGCGGGGCTGTGGATGCTGCCGCCGTCCGTCGTCCTGGGCATCTGCTCGCCGCTCGCGGGACGTCTGGCCGAGCGGTACGGCACCCGGCTGCTGCTGGTACCGGCCGGGCTGGCCCTGACGGCGAGCGCGGTCATGCTGGCCGTCCTGAGCACCGACGCGTCCAGGATCCCGATCTTCATCGAGTACGTGCTCTTCGGCCTGGGCGTCGGTCTGGCCGCCCCTCTGCTCGTCAGCACGGCGGTCTCCGGCATGCCGGACGACCGGGCGGGCTTCGCCGCCGGGCTGTTCACCACGGCGGGCCGCGCCGGCTTCGCCCTCGGCGTCGCCCTGCTCGGCGCGGTCCTCGCCGCCGGGCTGGACAACCGGCCGCTGAGAGACGCCGCCGCCTTCGCGGAGGCGGTGCGCCCGGCCTGGTGCCTGGTCGCGGCGGGCGGTCTGGCCGTGGCCCTGCTCGGCCTGCTGATCACCGCCCGGCGGCCGGGCTTCCCCGACGACCTGTCCGGCGGATCTTCGCTCGTGGGTGCGGTGCGCCCCGTCAGGGGCGCGGGGAACTGCGCGATCAGCCACAGACGACCCGCAGTTGACGCACCACCCCAGGGGTCCGGGGCGAAGCCCCGAGAACGTCGACTGCGGGTGCGTCGTGGCTGGTCGCGCAGTTCCCCGCGCCCCTGACGGGACGCTGCGGTGCTGCGCGACGAAGATCCGCCGGACACGGCCCAGCCCCCCGTCCGCGGAACACGTTCGGCAGCTGACGGATCCACGCACAACGGCCGTGTGCGGAAACGCGATTGCCCGGGGTCGACGTCCCGGGCAATCGGCATTTGCGGAGGTGCGCGCAGTGGATCAGGCCTTCTTGACCACGCTGGACTTGAGGTGCATCTGGCCGAATCCGTCGACCTTGCAGTCGATGTCATGGCCGTCGGGACCGTCCACGAGGCGGATGTTGCGCACCTTGGTGCCCGCCTTGATGCCGGTCGGGTGGCCCTTGACCTTCAGGCTTTTGACCACCGTGACGGTGTCGCCATCGGCAAGGACATTGCCGACCGCATCCCGGATCACCTTCTCGCCGGTCTCTTCCGCGGCCTCGGTGGGCGCAGGCGTCCACTCGTGGCCGCACTCGGGGCACACCAGAAGCGTGCCCATCTCGTAGGTGTACACGCCGGCACATTGGGGGCACGGCGGAAGGTTCTCGTTCACAGTGACAGCCTAGATCTCAGGGTCGGGATGGGTGGTTGCGGGCCGGTCGGGCCCGTCGCAAAGGGTGTAATGCCGTCAGCCCGCCGGGGCTTCGACCTGCGTCGGCGTGTCCGCGGGCCAGGCGCCGGAACGCCATTGCCGGCCCGCCTTGCCCGGGTTGACGCGGTGGGCGGCCAGGCCGGAGAGCAGGTCGGGGTGGACGGGGATGTCCGGCTGCCTGGCCTCGGGGACGAGGGAGCCGTCGGCGGGGATGGCGGCGAGCTCCAGCGGGCGCCCGAGGGCTGCGAGGCGTGCGGCGGCCTCGGAGATGGCCCTCTGGCCTTCGGCCGACCAGCCGTGCAGTGCGCTCAGGTCGACGATCACCGGGCCGGTGCCGCGCGCCTCGACCCAGCCGACGGCCCCGCCGAAGCGGGCTACGGCCTGCCCGCCGAGGTAGCCGGAGACCGACAGGACGCTCAGCTCGTCGTGGGTGGTACAGCGCCATTCGATGGTCAATGCTCTTCCTCGCGCTCAGTTTCGGGGACGGGCTGCTTCAGACGCGACGGGCCTGCTCGTCCCGTTGGCGCCTGTCGGTGCGTCATCGGGGGCGTGGGCGAAGCGGAACGCGGTGACGCTCTGCGGGTGGATGCGCAGGAGCGCGTCATGGGGGCCGTGGGCCCAGCCGGGCAGGGTGCGCCGGTAGTGGGCGGCCTCGTCGGGGTCGGTGATCGGCTCGGCGAGACCGGTGGCGGTCACGGCCCAGCCGGTTCCGGTGCCGGGGTGGATGCAGTCGCAGTGGTAGGTGACGCTCACCCGGCCCGTGAGCGCTGCGTTCGCAGCCGGTGTGCGCACGATCAGGCGCCCGTACTCCAGGACATGGGAGGCGGGCCGGACCGCGATGGCCTCGCGCTGCTCGTACAGCATCCGCCCCTGTGAGGCGCCGCCGAGCAGGTACCAGGCTTCCTCGCCGGAGACGTCGAGCATGCGGCGGGGCGATGGGGACGGGTGGGTCATCGGGCGGGTTTCTCCTCGGTGACGGCGGCGGGCTTCTGCGCAGGCACGGGCAGCACCCCGGCGCCCTGGAGGCGGGCGCGGGCAGCGGCGATGGCTTCGGGGGTGGTGGCGAACTCACGGCCTTCGTACCGGAGAAGGTCCAGCGCGCCGACGGACTCGAGGACCTGTCGCTGTCCGGGCCGTATACCGGAGGCCAGCACCGTGACACCGCGACGGTCGAGCTTCGTCACGGCGTCCTTGAGGACCAGGGCACCGGTGGCGTCGATGGTGGACACGCGGGACATGCGCAGGACGACCACGCGCACGTCGGCGACCTCGGAGAGTTCCAGCAGGAAGCGGTGGGCGGCGGCGAAGAACAGCGGCCCGTCGATCCGGTACGCCACGATGTGCTCGGCCAGCAGCGCGTGTTCCTCGGCGCTGTGGTCGCCGGGCAGGTCGGCCTTTATGGGGACCTGGTCCAGGCGGGCCTGCTTGGCCACTGCCCGCAGTGCCAGGATGCCGGCGACGCCCAGGCCGATCAGGACGGCGTAGACCAGGTCCAGGGCGAGGGTGGCGGCAGCGGTGAGGATCAGGACGAGGGCGTCGGAACGGGTGGCGCGGGCCATCGCCCGCAGGCTGCCGACCTCCACCATCCGGATCGCCGTGGCGATCAGTACGCCGGCCACTGCGGCGAGCGGGATGCGCGAGACCAGTGGTGCCGCGGCGAAGACGATGACCGCGAGCACGGCGGCATGCGTGAGGGACGCCAGGCGGGAGCCCGCGCCGGTGCGGACGTTGACGGCGGTCCGCGCTATGGCGCCCGTGGCGGGGACGCCGCCGAAGAGCGGTGCGGCGATGTTGGCCAGGCCCTGGCCGAACAGCTCCCGGTCCGGGTCGTGCTTCTGTCCGACGGTCATCGCGTCGGCGGCGGACGCGGACAGCAGCGATTCCAGCGCGGCCAGCGCAGCGACCGCGAGGGCGGGGGCGAGCAGAGAACCCAGCGCGCCCGGGTCGAGGAAGGACAGCGAGGGGGCGGGCAGTCCGGAGGGAAGGTCTCCGATCGGCCTGGCCGCGTCCAGGCGGAACACCTGGGCCACGACGGTCGCGGTGATCACGGCGATGATCGAGAACGGGACCGTCGGCCGCCACCGCGCGCCCAGCAGCATGACCGCGGCCACCGCTGCGGCGAGCGCGACGGCCGTCCAGTTCGGCGCGCGCACGAATGCCTCGATCGCGCGCCAGGTCACCACGAGGACCTTGTCGCCCTCGGGCTTGGGCACTCCCAGCGCATTGGGCATCTGCTGCAGCCCGATCACCCCGGCGATGCCGAGCGTGAACCCCTCCACGACGGAGGCCGGGACGTACTGCATGTAGCGCCCGGCGCGGGCGAGCGCGAGGGCGATGAGCATCAGGCCCGCGATGAGACCCACCGTGAGGACGCCGCCGGGGCCGTACCGGGCCACGATCGGCACCAGCACCACCGTCATGGCACCCGTCGGCCCAGACACCTGCAGGTTCGAGCCGCCGAAGACGGCTGCGAGTGCACCGGCGACCACGGCGGTGGCAAGCCCGGATTCCGCGCCGAGGCCGGAGGAGACACCGAAACCCAGCGCCAGCGGCAGCGCCACGATCGCCACGGTCAGGCCCGCCAGCAGATCCCGCTTCGGATCACGGCGTGCCGCGGTGAGGTCGTCACGCCCGGGCAGGAGGGAACGGACCCTGGACCAGGACCGGGCAGCCATCGTGCTCACTGGGCGCCCTCGGATTCCCGCAGCTCCTCCAGAAGCGCGTTCTGCCCGTCGAGCATGTGCGTCAGGATCCGCCGCGCGGCACGCATCAGCTCGGCCACATCCCCGCCCGCAAGTTGGTAGACGACCGTGGAACCGGTACGGGCGGAGGTGACGATGCCCGAGCGGCGCAGCACGGCCAGCTGCTGGGAGAGCGCGGACGGCTCGATCTCCATCGCGGCCAGCAGCTTCCGCACCGGCATCGGCCCGTCCTGGAGGAGCTCCAGCACCCGGATCCGTACCGGATGCCCCAGCATCCGGAAGAACTCGGCCTTCGCCTGGTACAGCGGAACCGACACCACGACCTCGATCTCTGCGTCCGAAAGCCCCGAGCAGGGCGACACACCGGGTGTCGTGCCCGCGGCTACCTGCGGACACGACCGATACATCATGTAGCGAATTGAAGAATTGTGCAATTTGCAAGCCGTGGTCAGGGTGAGGCGAAGCCTGCGCTGCCCGCCCGCCCCACTCCCCGGAGTCGGCCCGGGCGCGCTCCCGGCGAGGTCCCCGTCCGGCACCGCGGCCGGTGGCAGGATGGGCGGACGCGGGCACTTGGCGAGCACCCCCGGCGGTCCGGCAGCGGTCCACCCACGGCTGCCGGGCCGAGAAGGAGACGTGATGCGGCCCGGCCGGGAACGTGACGGAAGCTCCGCGCAGCGCATGCGCCTCGCGGTGGTCGTGCTGGTGGCCGCCTCCGGGGCGGTGGAAGCACTGTCCTTCACCGCGCTCGACCATGTCTTCGCCGGCGTGATGACCAGCAACCTCGCCCTGCTGGGCATGGCGGCCGGCCAGGCGCGCGGCGCCGGGGTGACCGCGGCCCTGCTGGCCCTGGGAGGCTTCGGTGCCGGTACGGCGGCGGGCGCCTGGGTCACCCGGGGCGGGGAGGAGGGCGAAGAGCGCTGGTCCGCACCGGTGTTGTACTGCCTCGTCGGTGAGGCGGTGCTGCTCGCGGTGGGTGCAGGTGTGTGGGCCGCCTCGGGCGGCGCGCCCGGCGGCGTGACCCGGGACGTGCTGCAGTGCGGGGCGGCAGCGGCCATGGGCGGCCAGTGCGCGGCGATGGTCGCGGCGGGCCGGGCGGCGGCACCCACGACCTACCTCACCGGCACGCTCGCCACGTACATCGTGCGCGCACCGGGCGGCACTTCGGCACGCTCCGGCCCGTGGGTGCCCGTCCGCCTCGCCGCACTGATCGCGGGGGCGGCAGCGGCCGTGGCCCTGCACCGGGCCGTCCCGGCCTGGGCGGGTGCGCTGCCTCCCGTGCTCGTCACGGCAGCCGTACTCACCGCGGCCGTACCGTGAGGGGCGCCTGGCCCCGCCCGGCTGCGGCCATCGGGTGAACCGCGTCGGTCACGGCTCCGGGGGCCGGGCTCGCCGCGGCGTCTGACCGATGATGTGGCCGTATGACACAGCCATTCATCGACTACGCCACCACGGTCCTCGACGTGCTCTCGCACACCCCCGGCCGGACCGTGCTGACGGGCCCCGACGGGCGGCACGTCACTGCGGGGGAGTTCCGCGACACCGCGTACCGCATGGCAGGGGAGCTGGCCGACCGGGGTATCGGCCGCGGCGCGACCGTCTCCCTGCTCACCGGCAACACCCCCGGAGCGCTCGGTGCCCGGTACGCGGCGAACCTGGCCGGGGCGCGCGTGGTGTTCCTCTACGACGGCATGGCTCCCGAAGCACTGGCCCGCATCGTCGAGAGCACGGAGACCACGGCGCTGGTCGTCGACTGCCTCCGGCATGCCGATGCCGACGGGCTCCTGCCCCTGGTCACCGTCCCCTCCGTCCTCACCCTCGGCCCCGCCCCGTTCGGTGAGGACCTCCTGGCCCGGTCGGCGCGGCGCGCACCGCGACGGCCGGAGCCGACGGCCGGCCCCGACGACGACTACGCCATCCGCTACACCGGCGGAACCACCGGAATCCCCAAGGGAATCCGCCTGGCTCACGGCTCCTACCGGAGATCCATGGACGCGCCGCGGTCCGCGATGGGCGATCCGCCCCGGCATCTCGCCTGCACCCCGCTCGGCCACCTCGCGGGCATGTTCTCCGACTGGTGCCTGGTCAACGGCGGTTCCGTCGTGCTGCTCCCCGGCTTCGACGCCGGCGAGGTGCTCGCCGCGATCGAGCGCGAACGGATCACCCATGTATGGCTGGTGCCGCCGCTCCTGTACCGGTTGCTCGACCACCCGGACCGGGCCGCCACCGACCTGTCGAGCCTGAGCAGGATCACCTACGGCGGTGCCGCCGCCTCCGCGACCCGCCTGCGCGAGGCCCTCGACGCGTTCGGGCCCGTCCTCTACGGCGTCTACGGGCAGTCGGAGACGCTCGCGATCGCCGAAGTCGCCCCGCAGGAGCACACGGTGACCGGCCGCGACGGGCAGATCACGGTCGGCCGTCCGCTGCCCGGCGTGGAGGTCACCATCCGCGACGGGAACGGTGCCCTCCTGCCCGCGGGGCAGAGGGGCGAGATCACCGTGCGCTCCGACGGCGTCATGCGCGGGTACTGGAAACAGCCCGGACTCACCGCCGAGGTGGTGCAGGACGGCCGGGTCCGTACCGGCGATGTCGGGTATCTCGACGAGAACGGCTACCTGTTCGTGGTCGACCGGATCAAGGACATGGTCATCGTCGTGGGCGGCCACGTCTACCCGGCCGAACTCGAAGAGCTCCTGCTCACCCACCCCGACGTCGCCGCCTGTGTGGCCTTCGGCGTCCGTGGCGCCGATGAGATGGAGCAGGTCCACGTGGCGGTCGTACCCGTCGCGGGGCACCGGGTCGACCCCGATGCCCTCGGTGCGTTCGTCGCCACCCACAAGGGGCCGATGTACGTGCCCGGTGCGGTGCACGTGGTCGAGGCCGTCCCGCTGACCACGGTGGGCAAGCCGGACCGGAAGGCGGCGCGCGAACAACTCGGCCTGTGACGGTGTTCCGGCAGCCGCCACGGCTGCCGGAACACCGTCGCGTGCGGTCAACTGACGCTCGGAGCAGCCTCGGTGCGGTGGACGTGACCGGCGATCAGGGAGGTGAGCCGGGACCACGCCCCGCGGGGGAAGCCGTGGCCGAGGCCGTCGACGACGACCAGTTCGGCACCGGGGACGGCGGCCGCCGTGGCCCGCCCGCCGCTGACGTCGCACATGATGTCGTCGCTGCCGTGGACGACCAGCGTGGGGACGTCCAGCGACCGCAGCCGTTCGGTGCGGTCCCCGGTGGCCAGGGTGGCGACGGCCTGACGGGCCATGGCCAGGCGGTCGTGACCCCGGTCGTAGGCGAGTGCCGCCCGCTCGGCCACGGCGGCCTCGTCGAAGGGGAACCCGGGGGACCCGATCGCCCGGATGGCCCTCACCTGCCACTCGATGAAGCCCTGGCGGTCCTCCGGCTCCGGCCCCAGCCCTCCCAGCGCGCCGAAGTCCGCCCGGCCCACGGCGGGGTCCCCGGTGGAGGACATCATCGACGTCAGCGACCTGACCCGGCCGGGATGTTCGATCGCGACCATCTGCGCGACCATTCCGCCCAGGGACGCGCCGACGAAGTGCGCACTGCCGATCCCGAGGACGTCGAGCAGGCCGACGGTGTCGGCGGCCATGTCCGACAGCGTGTAGGACGCCGACGAGAAATCGCCCGCCAGCGCCGCCCGGACATCGGGCACCGGCGCGTCGTGGAAATGCGTCGACCGCCCGGCGTCGCGATTGTCGAACCGGGTCACGTGCACACCACGGCCGGCCAGTTCGGCGCAGAAGCCGTCCGGCCAATTGATCATCTGGGCTCCGCCGCCCATCACCAGCAGCACCGGCGGTGCCCCCGGGTCACCGAAACTCTCGTAGGCCATCTCGATCCCCGCCGGGCCGACGCCGAAGGCCTGCTTTTCGTCCACTGCCACACCATCTCCTCACCGAAGCGGAGAAAGAAAATATAGCGGGAATTGATATCGGAATGCCTATGGGGTGGTGAATTTTTTGGAATTGGACAACAGGAAGGGAAAGTCATAAACTGAAATTGCGGGGGGAGTTGGCGGGCTTTCGGCCGGCGGGGGAGACTCGGGTCGACGAGCAACGACGGCGAGAGGAGCCCGCCCATGACCACGACGAGCGCGAAGCTGCTGATCGACGGCTTCGGCCGGGTCCGGGAGGGGGTGCACGGCGTGCTGGACGGGCTCGCGCCCGAGGAGCTGACGTGGCGCGGCGAGGACGGTGGGGCGAATTCCATCGGCTGGCTCGTCTGGCACCTCGCACGGGTCCAGGACTGCCAGATCGCCGACGTCGCCGGGCTGCCGGAGGTGTGGCACGCGCAAGGCTGGCAGAAGGACTTCGCCCTGCCCTACCCCGCCGACGCCAACGGCTACGGCGCCTCCAGCACCGAGGTGGGCGCCTTCTCCGCCCCGGCCGGCAAGCTGGCCGGCTACTACGACGCCGTGCACGAGCAGACCGTCGGCTACCTCAGGACCCTGCACGAGAAGGACTACGGCCGCATCGTCGACGACGCCTGGGACCCGCCCGTCACCCTCGGCGTCCGCCTGGTCAGCATCCTGGACGACGATCTCCAGCACGTCGGCCAGGCCGCCTTCGTCCAGGGCGCGCTGACGCGCCGCTGACGCGCGGCGCCGCAGCGCCCCGTAAGGGGCGCGGGGCTGTATCGATTTGCGGCTCCGCCGCGTGGGCGCGCTCAGCCACGGCGCGCCCG